>NZ_JAYRTX010000018.1:0-37673 GCF_041919395.1 Albidovulum sp. | reverse complement strand
GCCCCGTGACGGTGACGACCCTCGCCCCCGACGGCAGCCGGCGCACGAGGTCGGCGATGAAGCCGTCCGCAGATTTCGGCGGCACGTCGCGGCCATCGGTCACCGCATGGAGCGCCACCGGCACGCCACCCGCCGTTACCATCTCGCAGGCGGCGAGGACGTGGTCGATATGGCCATGCACCCCGCCGTCGGAGATCACGCCCATCAGGTGCGCGGTCCCTCCGCTGGCCTTCAGCGACTGGACGAAGGCGGCCATCGCGGCGTTGGAAAAGAACGACCGGTCCTCGATCGCAAGGTCGATCTGGCCAAGGTCCATGGCAACGACGCGCCCCGCGCCGATATTCGTGTGCCCGACCTCGGAATTGCCCATCTGGCCCGTGGGCAGACCGACGTCCGGCCCATGGGTCACGAGGCTTGCATGGGGGCATCTGGCGATGATCCGGTCAAAGGTCGGCGTCCGGGCAAGCGCCACGGCGTTGCCCTCGGTCGCCTCTCTCAGACCCCAGCCGTCGAGAATGCACAGAACGACGGGTTTCGGCGCGGTCATGGGGCGATCCTCGTGGTTGCGGGCCACGTTCTAGGACGCATGGGAAGCCACCGCAACAGCCCGTCGCGCCTATGGGCGGTCCTCCTGGTCGGCCGACCCGCGCAAGCGGCCCTCGCGGAACCAGGCGATCGCGTCCTCAAGCCGGTCGTCGCCCCAGAAGAGCTCGTCGCCGACCACGAAGCTCGGCGCGCCGAAGATGCCGCGCGACCGCGCCTCGTCGGTCGCCTCGAGGTAGGCCGTCCCGATGGCCTCCGACATCGCCCGGCCGGCAACCTCGTCGCGGTCCCGGCCAAGCTCGCGCAGCGTATCCCCGAGATTCGGCTCGCTCCCGGCGGGCTCTCCCGCGAGGAACCAGCGCCGGTAGGTCGCCGTCACATAGTCGTGGCACCAGCCCTCGGCCCGGGCGAGAACTGCGACCCGGTTAGCGAGGTCGAACTCGGTCAGCGGATAGGGCGCGGGAAGCGTCGGCTTCAGCCCGTGCATGGCGGCGCGCCGTTCGATGTCGCGCCACATGTAGCGCGCCTTCACCGGCTTGTTGGCGAAGGGGATGTTGTTCATCTCCAGCATGATCGCGCGGACGCTGAATGGCCGCCAGTCGAACCGGATGCCGGTTTCCCGTTCGATTGCCGGGAGGCGCGAGACGGTGAGGAAGGAATAGGTGCTGCCGATCGAGAACCAGAACTCGATGTGTTTCATCGAGGCCCTCCAAATCCCGCGTGATCGGCGTTTCCGGCCGCCATTATGGGCGGACGCCCGCCAAAGGCAACCGGCGAAAAGAAGGTTGCGGAATACCGTCACACCCGGTGATACGGCGCCCCGGCAAGGATCGAGGCGGCGCGGTAGAGCTGTTCGGCCAGCATCACGCGGGCGAGCATGTGCGGCCAGACCATCGGCCCGAACGAGAGCACTAGATCGGCACGCTCGCGCAAGACCGGGGCGAGGCCGTCGGCGCCGCCGATGAGGAAGGTCATGTCCTGCCGGCCGCCGTCGCGCACGCGCGCGACCAGCGCGGCGAAGTCGGGTGAGGTCAGGCCGCGCCCACGTTCGTCCATCGCCACGGTGAATGCGCCCTCGGGCAGCGCCCGGGCGAGAAGCACCGCCTCGGCCTCCATCCCGCCGCCCTTCCTGTCCTCCACCTCGTGAACGGACACCGGGCCGAGCCCGAGGGGCCGGCCCGTCCTGTCGAACCTTCTGAGGTAGTCGTCGAGGAGCACGCGTTCCGGTCCGGCGCGGAGCCGGCCCACCACGCAGAGATGCAGCCGCATCAGGCCTTGCGCACTGCCGCGAGACCCGCGCCCGGCTGCATCCACATCTTCTCGAGCTGGTAGAACTCGCGCACTTCCGGCCGGAAGACATGGACGACGACATCGCCCGCGTCGATCAGCACCCAGTCGCCCTGCTCCTTGCCTTCGGTGCGGCAAGTGCGGCCGAATTCGTGCTTCAGCCGCTCGACCAGCTTTTCCGCGATCGCGCCGACCTGGCGCGACGAGCGACCCGAGCAGATGACCATGTGATCGGCGACAGAGGACCGGCCGCGGAGGTCAATCGCCACCACGTCTTCGGCCTTGTCATCGTCGAGGGAGGAAAGCACCCGCGCGAGGAGTTCGTCGCTGGTGGCTTCGATGGGCGCGGCCGTCATCGGCATCGCCCCTGCGGCCCGGGAAGCGGCCGCGGTGTGGGTAGGTAACAGGACATCGTCCTCCTGAGTTGCGCGCCGCCCCGCCCCGGCGCTGGGAATGATCATAAGGTAACATCGCGAATGTAAAATCTCAATGAGCCCCCTCGTTTCCCGCAGAGCCGCACGAAAGGCGCCCTTGCGCCGGTCTTGCGGGACTCGGGGCGAAGGTGTATCTGCGCCTTTCATGAAACGTATCTTCGACATGGACGACCGCGCGCGCCTGCCCTGGCGGTTCTTCGGCGCGACGATGACGGTACTGGCGCGGCTTTGATCGCCGGCCACCCCTGTCGCCCCTTCGGTTTCTGACCCCCGATTTCCCACCCGCGGAGAGGACTCATGTCCGGCAAGACGCTTTACGATAAGATCTGGGACGCCCATGTCGTCGACACCCAGGACGACGGCACCTGCTTGCTCTACATCGACCGCCACCTCGTGCACGAGGTGACGAGCCCTCAGGCCTTCGAGGGCCTGAGGATGGCGGGGCGCAAGGTGCGCAGCCCCGAAAAGACCATCGCGGTGCCCGACCACAACGTGCCCACCACCCCTGACCGTGTGAAGGGCATCGAGAACGAGGAAAGCCGCATCCAGGTCGAGGCGCTGGACAGGAACGCCAGGGATTTCGGCATCAACTACTATCCGGTGAACGACATCCGCCAGGGGATCGTCCATATCGTCGGGCCAGAACAGGGCTGGACGCTGCCGGGCATGACGGTTGTCTGCGGCGACAGCCACACCGCCACCCACGGCGCCTTCGGCGCGTTGGCCCACGGGATCGGCACGTCTGAGGTCGAACACGTTTTGGCCACGCAGACCCTGATCCAGAAGAAATCGAAGAACATGAAGGTGGAGATCACCGGCAGGCTCCGCCCCGGCGTCACCGCCAAGGACATCACGCTCAGCGTCATCGGCGCGACCGGCACCGCAGGCGGGACCGGTTACGTGATCGAATACATGGGCGAGGCGATCCGCGACCTTTCAATGGAAGGCCGCATGACCGTTTGCAACATGGCGATCGAGGGCGGCGCGCGCGCGGGCCTGATCGCGCCGGACGAAAAGACCTTCGAGTATGTGATGGGCCGGCCCCATGCGCCGAAGGGTGCGCAGTGGGAAGCGGCACTCGCCTGGTGGAAGACGCTGAAATCGGACGACGACGCCCGTTGGGACAAGGTCGTGACCCTGAAGGGCGAGGATATCGCCCCCGTCGTCACCTGGGGCACCAGCCCCGAGGACGTGCTGCCGATCACCGGCGCGGTGCCGTCGCCGGAGGATTTCAAGGGCGGCAAGGTCGAGGCGGCAAGGCGGTCGCTCGACTACATGGGGCTGAAGCCCGGCATGAAGCTGACCGACATCAGGATCGACACCGTCTTCATCGGCTCTTGCACGAACGGACGCATCGAGGACCTGCGTGCCGCAGCCGCGATCCTGAAGGGCAAGCACATCGCCCCGGGCATCCGCGCGATGGTCGTGCCGGGCTCGGGCCTCGTGCGCGCGCAGGCGGAAGAGGAAGGTCTGGCGCAGATCTTCATCGATGCGGGCTTCGAATGGCGGCTTGCCGGCTGCTCCATGTGCCTCGCGATGAACCCCGATCAGCTTTCGCCCGGCGAACGCTGCGCGGCGACGTCGAACCGCAACTTCGAGGGACGTCAGGGCCGCGGCGGACGCACCCACCTGATGAGCCCCGCGATGGCGGCGGCGGCGGCGGTCACCGGGCACCTCACGGATGTGCGCGAGATGATGGCGGAAACGGTGTAAGGGACAACGGACATGGACAAATTCACCACCCTCACCGGAATCGCGGCGCCGATGCCCTTGGTCAACATCGACACCGACATGATCATCCCCAAGCAGTTCCTGAAGACGATCAAGCGCTCGGGCCTTGGCAAGAACCTCTTCGACGAGATGCGCTTTACCCAGGACGGCCGGGAGATCCCGGATTTCGTGCTGAATCAGCCGGCCTGGCGGAATGCCGAGATCATCGTGGCGGGTGACAACTTCGGCTGCGGGTCGAGCCGCGAGCACGCGCCCTGGGCGCTTCTCGACTTCGGCATCCGCTGCGTCATCTCGACGAGTTTCGCCGACATCTTCTACAACAACTGCTTCAAGAACGGCATCCTGCCGATCGTGCTGCCAGCAGAGGTTGTGGCCGTCCTCATGGACGATGCCAGGAAGGGCGCCAATGCGAGGATGACAGTCGATCTGGAATCGCAGACCGTCACGACCTCCGACGGGCAGAGCTTTGCCTTCGACGTCGACCCCTTCCGCAAGCATTGTCTCCTGAACGGACTCGATGACATCGGCCTGACGCTGGAGAAGGGTTCGGCCATCGACACTTTCGAGAAGGTTGCCGCACAGAGCCGCCCTTGGGTGTGAAAACGCTTGAGATACAACATCTTGGGCCGCCCCTCGGGCGGCCTTTTTTCTTGTGCCGGTATCGGCGGAAAATTGCTCATTAAATGATGCAAAGGCGCACCAGTTATTCCACGAAAAGGCCCCAATGCCGGGGCTAGTCTTAACGAAACGTTGATGGGGAGCCGGACTTGGGCAAATTTGGGGCAACAATGAGGCAGCGCGCCACAATTGGCGGGCTCAAGTTGGCCAGACACGCCCGGCAATGCACCGGCAACGGCCAGGTCGAGGGAACGGGGCAGTGATTTCTCAGCTCACAGGGGCGCTCGTGCGCGCGGTTCTGGTCATGGTGTTGATCGCGACACCATCGCTCCTGCTGCCGCATGTCTCGCACGACACGACCCAGATCGTCGCCCTCGTGGCGCTCTTCGCAGCCGCGCTGACGTTCTTCGAATACGCCTCCACCTATCCCGGCCTGGTGGAATTCCGCGACGCGCCCCCTTTCAACCGCCTGCGCTTCCTGTCGCTCTTCGTCACCGTCCTCATCCTGTCGACGATCGTCCGCGGCCAGACCGAACCGACGACTCTGACGGTCTTCATCGAGGCGCTTGGCAACAAGCTCGGCGAGGTCATCGACGTTCCATACAGTCCGGTGCGCCTCGTCGTGCTGATGCTGCCGGAGGACATGAGCCTGCGCCACCTGATCCTCGTGCGCACCTCGGCGGGCATCTCCTACATGATCTCGCTCATGACGCTCATCCTCTTCGTGGTAACGATGCGGGTGATCGGCTGGCCGAGCCGGATCGGCTCGTTCAACGTCTGGATCAACCTGCCGACCTTCGATCCGACGACGGGAGGCGACGTGGTGGACCGGCTGCAGCGTGACGCCCGGTTCAACATTGCACTCGGCTTCCTTCTGCCGTTCCTCATTCCCGCTGCGGTCAAGCTCGCCGCGCTCGCCTTCTCGCCGGTGACGCTGGAAAGCCCGCAGACCCTGATCTGGACGATGACAGCATGGGCCTTCCTTCCCGCCTCCCTCTTCATGCGCGGCATCGCCATGGGGCGCATCGCCGGGATGATCGCCGAGAAGCGCCGGCAGAACAACGCCACGGCCGAGGCGGAGCTCTTGCCGGCCTGATCCTCGGGGCGCTCCTGCCGGTTGGGGCCCGCGCCGAGACGTTCAGAATCGCGACCTACAATGTCGAGATGAACCGCGATGGTCCAGGGCTCCTCTTGCGCGACATCCTCACCGAAAGGGACCCACAGGTGGAGGCGGCGGCGGCTGTGATCGCGGCCGCCGCCCCGGACGTGATCGTGCTGACCGGCATCGACTACGACCTTGGCGGCATCGCACTCGGCGCTTTTGAGGACCGTCTCGCCGCAGCAGGGGCTGACTATGCCCACCGACTGGCACTCCGTCCCAATACCGGCATGGCCACCGGCCTCGACCTCGACGGCGACGGGCGCACGGGCGGGCCGGGCGATGCGCAGGGTTTCGGCCGCTTCGCGGGCGAAGGCGGCATGGCGGTGCTGTCGCGGTTGCCGCTGGGAGAGACGACGGACTACTCCGCCTTTCTCTGGCGTGACCTTCCGGGAAACCTGCTGGACGGGGCAGGGCTGAGCGCAGATGCCGCCGCGATCCAGCGGCTTTCGACGACCGGCCACTGGGTCGTTCCGGTCGTGCTGCCAGACGGACGGTCGTTGAGGCTTCTTGCGTGGATGGCGACGCCACCCGTCTTTGACGGGCCAGAGGACCGTAACGGGCGGCGCAATCACGACGAGGCGGCCTTCTGGACACGACTTCTGGACGGTGATCTGCCCTTCGCGCCGCCGCAGGGCCCTTTCATCGTGATCGGTGACGCAAATCTCGACCCGGTGGACGGTGACGGGCGGGCTGACGCGCTCACGTCCCTTCTGGCGGATCGGCGCCTTCAGGATCCGCAGCCGGCAAGCCGTGGCGCAGAGCAGGCCACATCCGCGCAAGGCGGGCCGAACGCGGACCAGCGGGGCGCTGCGGCCCTCGACACGGCCGACTGGCCGGAGGACGGCGGGCCGGGAAACCTCAGGGTGGACTATGTCCTCCCGTCTGCCGACCTCGTGGTGGAGGAAGCGGCCGTCTGGTGGCCTGAACTCGGCAGCCTGGAAGCAGAGGCAACGGCCACCGCCTCCCGCCACCGGCTTGTCTACATCGACATCCGTTCGCCTTGACCGTCAGGCCGCGCCGAACCGCTCCATGGCCTTCCTGTGCAGCGCAACATCGACGTTTCCGCCCGAGGCGACGACGATCACCGCCGGTCCCGCCACCGCCTCAGGCCGGAAGAGCGCGGCGGCAAGCGCCACCGCCCCGCCCGGTTCCAGGACGATGTGGAGCCGGTTGAAGGCTGCCGCCATGGCAGCCATCGCCTCGTCCTCGCTGACCGCGATCCCGGGCCCGCAGAGCCGCGAGAGGATCGGGAAGGTGATCTGCCCCGGCGAGGGCGTCACGATCGCGTCGCAGATCGAGCCGGTCATCCGCGCGTTCCGTTCGATCTTCCCCGAGGCAAGCGAGCGCGCCACGTCATCGAACCCCTCCGGCTCCACTGTCCGGGCGCGAAGGCCAGGTGCCCTCGCCTCAAGCGCAAGCGCGATGCCGGAGGTGAGCCCCCCGCCGCCGCAGGGAACGAGCACATCGGCCGCCGCCACCCCGGCCGCCGCGGCATCTTCGGCGATCTCGAGACCCGTGGTCCCCTGTCCGGCGATCACGAGCGGCTCGTCGAAGGGCTTCACCAGCGTCAACCCGCGTTCTTCGGCAAGCGCCGCGCCAATCGCGTCGCGGTCTCCCGTCGCCCGGTCGTAGAGCACGACCTCGGCCCCAAGCGCGCGGGTATTGTCGATCTTCACGCGGGGCGCATCGGAAGGCATCAGGATGACGCATGGCGCGCCCATGGCGCGGGCAGCATAGGCCACCCCCTGCGCGTGATTGCCTGAGGAGAAGGCGATGACCCCCCTGGCGCGAGCCTCGGGCGGCAGCGCCGACAGCGCCGACCAGCCGCCGCGCAGCTTGAACGAGCCAGTCGGTTGCAGGCATTCCGGCTTCACCAGCACCCGCCGCCCGGCGATCTCGTCGAGAAACGGCGAGGACAGCAGTGGCGTGCGCACCACATGCCCCTTGAGCCGCCCGGCGGCCGCCTCGATCATCCCGATGTTCATCGCATCCTCTCCAGCCAGGTGCGGATCGCGCCGAGGCTTTCGGCCTCGTCGAGGAAGGGAACGTGCGCACGGTCGGGCACGTCGGCAAAAATCATGTCGGGGCGCCGGCGCCGCATCTCGGCGGCGGCCGTTTCCGACAGGAGGTCGGAATTTGCGCCCCGGATCAACGCGAGCGGCAGCCCGGCGCAGGCGTCGAAGAGCGGCCAGAGATCGGCCTGCGGCCCCTCGAACGCGGCAAGAAAGCTGGTCCGAAGTTCCGGGTCGTAGCGGATGTGCAGGCCCTTGTCCGCGGGCGAATAGAGCCGTTCGGCGAAAGCCCGCCAGCGTGCCTCGGGCACATTGACGAAGCCGGGCATCGTGCGGGGCAGCTTCGCCACGAGTTCGTCCATGCTCTTCGCCGCCGGGTTACGGCCGACGTAGTCGAAAATCTTCTCCAGCCCCGCGCGTTCCAGTGCCGGCCCCACGTCGTTGAGGAGAATGCCCAGAAGCCGCGGTCGCGCGGTCGCAGCGAGCACCATGGCAATCAGTCCGCCGCGCGAGGTGCCGATGACAGCGGCCTGCTCGAGCCCGAGATGATCGAGAAGCTCCAGCGCATCCTTCGCCTCGCGCGGGACGGTATAGGTCGCTGAGCCGGTCCATTCCGAACCGCCGCGGCCGCGGTAGTCGGCGCGGATCAGGCGCACGTCGGGCAGATGCGACGCAAGAAAATCGAAGTCCGTCGAGGAGCGGGTGAGGCCGGCGAGGCAGAGCACGGGCAGCCCCTCTCCCTCGTCGCGGTAGGCAAGGCGGGCGCCGTCGGAGGCGGTGAAGTGCAGGAGTGTCATGGGCGGGCAAGGTCCGGGATCGGGGTTAGATCAGGTATTTCGTGGTGCGGGCGGGCGGGCAGCCTTTCGACCGGCAACCCGGCGCGGTTCACCCAGGCGGTACGAAACCCGTAGCCCGCTGCCGCCGCCGCGTCCCAGCCGTTCGAGGAGACGAAGAGCACCTCGTCCCTGGCACAGCCGAACCGTTCGGTGACGAGCCCGTAGACGCGTGCATCCGGCTTGAAAACGCCGACGCTCTCGACCGAGAGCACGTCGTCGAGCAGACTGCCGATTCCGGCGGATGCAACCGCTGCCGCTAGCATCGGAGGCGAGCCGTTGGAGAGGATCGCCGTCGCAAGCCCGCGCGCCTTCAGCGCCGCGAGGGTGGTGGGAACCTCGGCATAGGCCGGAAGCTCACGGTAGAGCGCCAGCAGACGCGGCCGGAGTTCCGGATCGGCCAGCCCGTTGGCCTCTAGCGCCCAGTCGAGCGCGTCTTCGGTGACGGTCCAGAAATCCGCGTGCCGGCCCATGACGGCACGAAGCCAGCTGTATTCGAGTTGCTTTCTCCGCCAGTCGTCGGCGAGGCGGGGCCAGACGGCGGCGAGCGCCGCGCGCCTCGGTTCGGCTGCGGCAAGGCGGGCGGCGGCAGCCACGTCGAAGAGCGTGCCGTAGGCGTCAAAAATGCACGTCGTTGTCGCCATGGAACCTCCGCCGGCCAGACTGGCGCGGGTCGCATCGCGCGGCAAGGGCGGAAATGTGTCGCGCACAATCCCAAGCCGTCCGGCCGGTCACTGGCTTTTCTGCCCCGTCGCGGGCACTCTGGCACCGGACCCACCGCCGGCAGAGCCGCAGGAGCACGCCATGTCCGAACCGACGCCCGTCGAGCGATTCAAGCAGGCCCTGCGCACGCTCGAAGCCGAGTTCGACGCCGAGGTGGCCGAGCGCCGCGCCGCGCTGCGATACCGGATCGAACGCGGCCGCGTCGTCTTCGACCGCGAGGTGCTGGCGCGCCACCGCGAGGCCCGCGTGCGGCTGACGGAGTTCCTCGCCGCCGCACGGCCGTCGGTGATCCTGACCGCGCCGGTGATCTATGCGTTGATCATCCCGCTGGCCCTCCTCGACCTCTGCGTGAGCGTCTACCAGGCGGTCTGCTTCCCGGTCTACGGCATCGCCAAGGTGCGGCGGCGTGACCATATCGCGATGGACCGCCATCATCTCGCCTACCTGAACGCGCTGCAGAAGCTCAATTGCGCCTATTGCAGCTATGCCAACGGCCTGGTGTCCTACGTGCGCGAGATCGCCGGGCGGACGGAGCAGTACTGGTGCCCGATCAAGCACGCGCGGCGGGTCGCCGGGACCCACGCCAACTACCCGGACTTCACCGACTACGGCGATGCCGAGGCGTTCCGCGCCGAGTCAGAGGCGCTGCGCGAGACGCTGCGGCGTCCAGGCGACTGACGGCCCAGGCGGACATGCGCCTGACGGTAGCGGGAGTTCCGGGCGCGGGCGTAGATGCCGCCGGCTGACTCAGAGGTTTTCGGCTTGCGGCATCCCCAGCACGTGATAGCCGCCATCGACTCGAATGATCTCTCCTGTCGTGCAGGCCCCGAAGTCGGACAGAAGATAGACCGCCGTCCCGCCAATCGCCTCCAGCGTGGCGTTGGCGCGCAACGGCGCGTTGGCCTCGGTATGGCGGAAGGTTGCCCGTGCGCCGCCGATGGCCGCCCCGGCCAGCGTCTTCATCGGCCCGGGCGAGATCGCGTTGACGCGCACTTTCTGCGGCCCGAGATCGTTCGCAAGGTAGCGCGTGGCGCTTTCCAGCGCCGCCTTGGCCACGCCCATCACGTTGTAGTTCGGTGTGACGCGGTTCGACCCGGCGTAGGTGAGCGTCACGAGGCTGCCGCCCTCGGGCATGAGGTCTGCCGCGCGCCGGGCGACGTCGATGAAGGAATAGCAGGAGATCACCAGCGAATTGCAGAAGTTCGCCCGGCTGGTGTTGACGAAGCGCCCGGTCAGTTCGGTCTTGTCGGAATAGGCTATGGCATGAACGAGAAAGTCCATGCGGCCCCAGCGATCCTTGAGCGCTGCGAAACAGGCGTCGAGGCTTTCGTCGTCGGTCACGTCCACGTCCACGAGGAAGTCCGATCCCACCGAAGCCGCGAGCGGTTCGACCCGCTTGCCGAAGCCCTCGCCCTGGTAGGAGAAGGCCAGTTCCGCCCCTTCCGCGGCGAGTGCCGCGGCAATGCCCCAGGCGATGGATCGCTCATTCGCGACACCCATCACGAGCCCGCGCCTTCCTTTCATCAGGTCGGCCATGGCAGCCTCACCCGCGATGCCTGCTCAGGACGAGCGTGGCGTTGGTTCCGCCGAAGCCGAAACTGTTGGATAGGACGGTATCGAGTTCCACTCCCTCGCGGTACTCCGTCGCGATCTCCCCGGGACGGATTTCGGGATCAAGCTCGGTGATGTTGGCCGAGGCTGTGATGAAATTGCCGTTCAGCATGAGCAGCGAATAGATCGCCTCATGCACACCGGTCGCCCCGAGAGAGTGGCCTGTAAGCGATTTCGTGGACGAGATCGGCGGCACGTTGCCCTCGCCGAAGACACGCCGGACCGCCTTCACCTCGGTTACGTCACCCGCAGGCGTCGAGGTGCCGTGGGCGTTGATGTAGCCGACCTTCCGGTCCTTCGGCAGCGTCGAGAGCGCAAGCCGCATCGACCGCTCGCCGCCCTCGCCGGAGGGTGCCACCATGTCGTAGCCGTCCGAAGTCGCCCCGTAGCCCGTGACCTCGGCGTAGATCTTCGCGCCGCGGGCCTTCGCGTGCTCCAGCTCCTCAAGCACCACCACGCCGCCGCCGCCGGCGATGACGAAGCCGTCGCGGCTGGCGTCGAATGCGCGCGAGGCGGTCTGCGGCGTGTCGTTGTATTTCGACGACATCGCTCCCATCGCGTCGAAGAGGCAGGAAAGCGTCCAGTCGAGCTCCTCGCCGCCGCCGGCAAAGACCACGTCCTGCTTGCCCATCTGGATGAGCTCGGTGCCGTTACCGATGCAATGCGCGCTCGTCGAGCAGGCCGAGGTGATCGAATAGTTCACACCCTTGATCTGGAACGGCGTGGCAAGGCAGGCCGAGTTCGTGGAGGACATGCAGCGCGTGACCATGAACGGCCCCATCCGCTTCGGCGCGCCCTTCTCGATCACGGTCTGGTGGGCCTGGAAGAAGTTCGAAGTGGAGGGCCCGCCGGAGCCCATGACAAGGCCGGTGCGTTCGTTGGACACATCGGACTGTTCAAGCCCGCTGTCCGCGATGGCCTGCTCCATGGCGAGGAAGTTGTAGGCCGCGCCCGGCCCCATGAAGCGCAGGTTGCGCTTGTCGATGTGGTCCTCGAGTACGATCTGCGGCATCCCGTGAATCTGGCTGCGAAAGCCGTGCTCGGCATAAGCGGGGGCGAAGACGATGCCGGACCGGCCAGCCCGCAGGCTTGCCTCGACTTCGGCCGCGTTGTTGCCGATGGGGGAGATGATCCCGATCCCGGTGATGACGACGCGGCGCATGGCGCTCTCCTTCTGCCTCTAGGTCAGTTCGCCGACAGCGCGACCTTCATGTCCTTCACAAGATAGATGGTCTCGCCATCCGCTTCCACCCGGCCGTCGGCAACCCCCATGGTCAGTCGCCGGGTCTGCACAGCCTTGGTGAAATCGACGTAATAGGTGAGCATCCTGCGGTCGGGCCGCACCATGCCGGTCAGCTTCACCTCGCCCACGCCGAGCGCGTAACCGCGCCCTTCCCAGCCGCGCCAGCCGAGGTTGAACCCGGTGAGCTGCCAGAGCCCGTCGAGCCCGAGGCAGCCGGGCATGATCGGATTGCCGGGGAAATGGCATTTGAAGAACCAGAGGTCCGGGCGGATGTCGAATTCGGCGACGATATGGCCCTTGCCGTGCTCTCCGGCGTCGGCCGAAATGTCCGTGATCCGGTCCATCATCAGCATCGGCGGGGCCGGAAGTTGGGCGTTGCCGGGGCCGAACAACTCGCCCCGCGCGCATTTCAGCAGGTCCTCCCGATCGAACCGCGTCGGATAACTCGCCATTCCGCCTGCCCCTCGTCGGCTGCACATTTCCGACCCTCTATCATCCGGCTCCGCCACAGGGCAAGGCCACTGCCGGATCGCCACCGCGTGAAACGGATTGAATTTCCGTATCTCTCCGGCCTATATAACGGACTTGCGGCAGCGAATGGATGGGCAGTGACGCAAGCGGCTTTCGAGAGGGTGGCCGACCAGGTCGCCTCCGCGCGCGGGGCGCGCTGGCTGATGCGGGCGGGGCTGAGGCCGACGCGCCAGCGGCTCGCTCTCGCCACGCTGCTGGTCGGCGACGGCCAGGACCGCCATGTGACCGCCGAAAGCCTGCATGCCTCTGCCACCGCCTCCGGCGAGCCTGTATCGCTGGCGACCGTCTACAACACGCTGAGGGCCTTCTGCGAGGCGGGTCTCATCAACGAGATCTCCGTCGACGGCAGCCGCAGCTATTTCGACACGCGGCTTGATGATCATCCGCATTTCTTCTGGGAGGAAGAGGGTCGACTGGTCGATGCGCCGGCCGAGGACCTGAAGATCGCCCGCCTGCCCGAACTGCCCGAAGGGGCCGAACTTGCGCGGGTCGATGTGGTCATCCGGCTTAGGCGCGGTTGATCGTCCGGGGCAAGCCGAGCGTCCTGCCCGCGGCCGGACTTCGAATCCAGACCTGAACCGTTGGCACCGCCGGAGCATCGGCATCCGGTTTCCGACGGATGACGCACCTCTGTTCGGACGCACCGCCGCATTGGGAACCCGGCGCGCCCCCGGCCTGGGATCGGCCGGGGGCGCGGGGGCGTGGAAATTCACGCGGGACGGAACCAACCGGTTGGAAGGGGGTCGGCTGGATGGACAAAGGGCTTCGGATCGAAAAGGGCTTTCTGAAAGGTCGGGTCTCGGTTCAACGGATGCCGCGGAACTCCTCCAGATCGCCCCGCGTCAGACCAATGTCGCGCAGCAGACGGTCGTCCAGATCGGTAAGCCCGCTGATCGATCGCGCCATCGCGCGCCGCTTCTTGCGGGCCTCGATCCAGTCACGCAGGAGCGCGAAGAGGCGTGTGCCTCGGCGCACCGATGGCGCGGGGAAGAGAAATGTCTCGCTCATCATCTTTCCTTGACTCCTGAAATGCTTCTTCCCCCTCGGGGGCCGGCCCATGAAATACCTTGGACCGGTCTGTCTTGATTCTGGTGATCTCCGATCGTAACCGTGCGGGCAGTGCCGCCGGCGGGCAAAGGGACCGGAACTGGAAGAACGTATCCCGGTCTTACGAACAATCGTTACTGGAATGTCCAACTCTGTAATGTTTATTTCAGAAGATGTCCGTTGCATCGTCCGGCACGACGTTGCGTCATCATGCAATCCGTTGCAAATTGTTGCATGTCGGAATCTGAGAGGCGCGTGATGCGTCGGTCGGGCCGGACGGTGGAGCGTGCAGCATCATGACGAGCGAAGCAACCGGCCGGCTCGGCGAGCGGCTCAGTCTGGCCCTCAAGACGATCAACCTGTCGCCCGCCGCGCTCGGCGCGGCGGTGGGTGTGGACAAGTCGGTCGTGTCCCGCTGGCTGTCGGGAAAGGTCCGGCCGAGCGGTCACAACCTGACCCGCATCGCAATCGAGATCGCGCGGCACCGACCCGGATTCTCCACGCTCGCCCTGGAGGGACCTGACGAGGAGTTCCGCCGCGCGCTCGACCTTCCGATACCGTTTGGCACAGGCGGGCTCTCGCAGGTCCCGATGGCGGATTCGTCGGCCCTGCCGATCCCATACGACCTGATCAACGTGTCACGCAACGAAGTCATGCGGCGCGGCGACGAGTATTACGGCCACTACGATGTCCACTACTGGTCCTTCACCCAGCCGGGTCGAATTGCGCGGCTCGCGATGATGCTCCGGCCAGCGCAGGGACTGATCGAGGCGCGCTATGGCGCCCGCGGGTTCGAGTTCCGCGGCTGGGCACTTCTCCTGCAGAACCGGCTTTATGTTCAGTTGGCTGAAATGCGCCACGACGCGATGCTCTACATGGTCACGAATGCCGGCCAGCAGCCGAGAGCTGCGCTGATCAGCGGCATCATCCTCGGACCCAGCGACGGCAACCTCATGCCCACGGCCTCGGGCGTGATCCTGACGCGGGCAGGCGAGATCGCGGGCCTGAGCGAGGCTGACGACCGCGCCTTCGAGGCACGCGCCGATAACGACCCCTTTGCGGGCGGAGACGCGACGCCGACGGCCATTCGCGACCTTCTAGAATCCCTCCGGCCGGGCGGCGCCGGCGCGGGCCAATGGCTGTTCCGTGTGAACTACCTCGACGGTGGCAAGGGACTCTAGGCGCTGACCGTCAGAACCACTGCCCCGGCTCCATCAGCCCCAGGTCCATCAGCTGCCCCGAGGTCCAGTCGAAGCGGATCGAACCGTGCCACGTGAAGGTCGGAATACCGAAGGTGGAGCCGGGGTTCGCCTTCAATGCCTTCGCCGCCCGGAAGGAGGCCACCGCAGCCGTGAGGTTGTGATGCCAGGGGCAGGCATAGGTGTTGTATTCTTCGACGTTGAAGGTGTGATCCTCCCTGAGCACGAGCCCCTTCGCCGATCGGAAAAGCGCAATGCGGTCGATGCGGCGCCTGGCCTTCGGCACATGTTCCTCGAACCGCCAGCGCAGACCGCCGAAGAAGTCGAGCTGCCGTTCCCTCGGATGCCCCGTTTCGGGGTCCGGCCGAGCAAGCGCATAGTAGCCCGAACCGTCGAGCATCGCCTCCTCGCGGCTGACTGCGTCAGGGTGGCGGCCAAGGTCTGGGGCGTAAAGATCGACGACATAGGCGAGCATGGCGTCGCGTCGTTCCTCGGCGTGGAAAGCCAGCATCTCTCCCACCGTGCGGGTCTCGCAGAACGGGAAGAAGAGATACTCGGCGTTGTAGGCGTAGTAGAACCAGGTCTTCGCCGGCGCCGAGTCGATCACCGCGTTGACCGCCTCGGGGACGGCGCACCTTGCGAGCGTGTCGTGGCGGATCCAGGTCGCGGCCGCTGCGACCTCCTCCGGGATCGGCAGGGCATCGGGAAGGAAGACCACGATCTCGCCGAAGCCGAGACCAGCGTGATGGGTCACGGTGGAGGCGATCTCCGCCTCGTCCTCGACGAAGAGGAGCGCGACGGGACCCCTGGCGAGGTGCGCGGTGCCCCGTGTCAGGAAATCCTTGAGCGAGGCGTAGGTCATCGCGGCCGTCCGTTTTCGTCGCGCGCGAAGGTCGGCGATGGCGGGACGGAATGCAATGCTTCCGTGCCGGGTCGGGCCGCCGCCTCCGTCTCGCCGGCATCGAGCGGTTCCAGAGTTTCCGCCACGAGACCGCGCAGCCAGCGGTGGGCGGGTGCGCGCGAGGCACGGCGGTGCCATGCCATGAAGATCGTCGCCGCCGGAAGCGGCATCGGCGGAACGTAGACCCACAGACCCAGTCGCGGCGCCATTGCCTCGGCAAGCTGACGCGGCAGAAGCCCGACGAGGTCGCTCTCGGACACGGCCCGGCAGACACCGGAGAAGACCGGGACCGTCATCGCCACGCGCCGCTTGCGCCCGACCGCCGCAAGGGCGGCGTCGCCCATGGCGCTCACGCGCCCCTCTGGCGAGAAGAGCACATGTCCCAGGTCGCAGAAAAGATCGGTGGGTACAACACCGCCCGGTGGCACGCCCTCGGCCGCAAGGCGCGGGTGCCCCGCCCGCGCGATCATCCGGAAACTTGAGCGAAACAGCCGCACGTGCTCGGTCCATTCGGGAAACGTCGTTTCGGGAATCAGGACGAGGTCGGCGCGCTGACGTTCGAGCGTGGCGACGTAGTTTTCGGGCACCAGATCGACCAGCTGGACGATGAGCGCAGGCGACTGCCGCGACACCGCGGCGCCGAGCGCGGGCATCAGCATCTCGGCGAAAAAGTCCGACCCGCCGATGCGGAAGGCGCCCGACGCCCGCGCCGGATCGAAGGCTTCGGGGCCGGCGATGAGGCCCTCGGTCCGGTCGAGGATCTCCCGCAGCGGAGTCTCCAGGCTCAGCGCATGGTCGGTTGGCACCAGCCGCTGGCCCTGGCGTACGAAGAGTGGATCGCCGAGCGCGTGACGGAGGCGTCCGAGCGCGGCCGAGGTCGCGGGCTGCGATAGCCCGACCCGCGCCGCAGCCCGTGTCACGGAGCCTTCGCGCAACAGCGCGTCGAGCACGCGGAGGAGATTGAGGTCGAAGGTTGATATATTCGTCATGTGAATATTAAACCTACAATCAATCGTTTGGTCAAATGAATGTAGTGGGGCCATTCTCGCCGCATCCGATGCGCGACATGGAGAAGAACGATGCTCGACGCGACCCCCGCCACCCTCGGCCCCGGCACGATCGACTGGAACGCCACCCTCTACCGCACCCTCTTGTCCCCCGCCGACACCGGCGGCGCCATGTCCATCGTGGACAGCCTCTCGCCCGCGGGCTCCGGGCCGCCCCGCCATATCCACCATGCCGAGGACGAGACATTCGTGATCCTCACCGGCACGGTGACCTTCTGGCTGGAGGGCGAGACCTTCACCCGCGGACCCGGAACGAGCGTCTATGTTCCGCGCGGGCGGGAACACACGTTCCGCGTGGCCGGTGACGCGCCGTCGCGGCACCTCGTCATTCTCACCCCCGGCGGGTTCGAGGGCTTCTTCGCCGACATGGCGCGTGGTCGCTGCCGCATCCCCGAGGACATGCCGGCGATCCTGGACTCGGCCGCGCGCCATAACCTGACGTTCACCGGCCCGCCTCTCTCCGCCTGAGCGGTTGCCGGGCGGGCGGGTTCGGGTGTAGGAAGCGGGCCGCGAAGCCGCGCCAGCCCGAAAGCGATCCACCGTGACCAAGAAGCTCTACATCAAGACCTACGGCTGTCAGATGAACGTCTACGACAGCGAACGTATGGCCGAGGCGCTTGGCGCGGAAGGTTACGTCACGACCGAGGTGGCCGAGGAAGCGGACATGGTCCTGCTCAACACGTGCCATATCCGCGAAAAGGCGGCCGAGAAGGTGTATTCCGACCTCGGGCGGCTGAAGCCGCTGAAGGCGGCGAAACCCGGCCTGACGATCGGCGTGGCGGGCTGCGTGGCGCAGGCCGAGGGCGGGGAGATCCTGCGGCGGATGCCGCTCGTCGATCTCGTGGTGGGGCCGCAGAGCTACCATCGCCTGCCCGCCATGGCGAAGAAGGCCGAGGCCGGGGAAAAGACGGTCGATACCGACTTCCCCGAGGAGGACAAGTTCGACCATCTGCCAGACCGGCCGAAAGCGGTGGCGCGGCCGACCGCCTTCCTTACCGTGCAGGAGGGCTGCGACAAGTTCTGTGCCTTCTGCGTCGTGCCCTACACCCGCGGCGCGGAAGTCAGCCGGTCGGCAGACCGGGTGCTGTCGGAAGCGCGCGGTCTTGCCGAAAGGGGTGTGCGCGAGATCACGCTCCTTGGCCAGAACGTGAACGGCTATCACGGCGCGGGGCATGATGGCGACTGGTCGCTCGCGCGGCTGGTGCGCGAAATGGCCAGGATCGACGGACTGGAGCGCATCCGCTACACGACCTCGCACCCCAACGACATGTCGGACGACCTCATCGCCGCTCATGGCGAGGAGAGGAAGCTCATGCCCTACCTGCACCTGCCGGTGCAGTCGGGGTCCGACCGCATCCTGAAGGCGATGGCGCGCAAGCACCGGGCAGAGGACTACCTGCGGATCGTCGAGAAGATTCGGGCCGCGCGCCCCGACATGATGCTCTCGGGCGACTTCATCGTCGGCTTCCCCGGCGAGACTGAGGCAGATTTCGACGCCACGCTCGACCTGATCCGCACGGTGAATTACGGCATGGCCTATTCGTTCAAGTATTCCGCCCGTCCGGGCACGCCGGCGGCGGAAAGGACGCCGGTGCCGGCCGAAGTTGCCGACGAACGGCTTCAGACGCTGCAGGCGCTCCTGACAGGGCAGCAGCGCGCGGCGCAGATGGCAATGATCGGGCGCGAGGTCTCGGTTCTCTTCGAGAAACCCGGGCGGCTCCAGGGCCAGATGGTCGGTAAGTCGGACTACCTGCACGCCGTGCATGTAAGGACGGAGGCCACCCCCGGCACCATCGCACGGGTGAGAATCACCGCCTCCGCCCCCAACTCGCTTGCCGGTGAGGTCGCCTGACCGGCTGGCGCTGCGGGGGCTATTGTTGGTCGGACGCAAAAAGATCGCCCATCCGCATCCTTTTCTGTTTCCCCTTGAATAACAATGATTTCACAATCGTCGGGTTCGGTCCGCGGCACTCTCTGCTATCATGGTCACCGGGTGACGAAGGGACCGGCCGCACTGTCAGCGGCCTTCCCGCAAGGTTTGGGGGTTGGGGTGAGGGTTCCAAGAACGGCTGTGGCGCGGGCTTTGGCCTGCGCATTTCTCTGGGCATCCGCGGCGGCGCCGGCCGCGGCGCAAAGCGAACGGATTCCGGCCGAACGCTACCGGCCGGCTCTGGCCCAGACACCGGACGGCTGCCAGGTCTGGATGATCGACGACGGCTGGGAAGGCTATGCCTGGAACAGGACCGACCGGAACGGCAAGCCCGTCTGCATGAAGGTCGAGACCTGCCTCGTCGCCAGCGCCGACACGCTCTTCGCCACCGATAGCGCCACCGTCCGCCCGGCCGAGGCCGATCGGCTCAGGTCCTTCTTCCGGCAGGAGGGCGTCTGGTCCTACGGCATTCACGGCCATACCGACTCGCGCGCTTCGGACGAATACAACATGCGCCTGTCGCAACGCCGGGCGAACGCAGTCGCGAAAATCGCGCTCGCCGCCGGTGCGCGGGTGGCCTCGGCCAACGGCTTCGGCGAAAGGATACCCGTCGCTTCCAACGCCACCTCTGCCGGGATGCAGAAGAACCGGCGGGTGGAGATTGTCTGCTACCGCGAGATCGGGAGGTACTGAGATGGGCGCGCGCATCCTGATCCTCGGCACGGCCATCACGCTTTCGGCCTGCGTCAAGACCGACCACAGCGTGGACCGTTTCATCGACAGCGGACAGTTGGCGCAGAAGGTGAAGTGGGGCATCTACGTCGATCCGGACGGCTGCGACGTCTGGATGGCAGACGACGGGATCGAGGGCTATTCGGTCCTGCGTCTCGACCCCCGGACGGGAGAGCGGGTCTGTTCGGGCGTGCTGCCCAAGGGTTATGCAGCGGGCCACAAGCGCGGCTCGGCCATTCCCGATCCGATCTGATCCGACCGGAAATCGTGCAGAACCGGCGGCAGGGAATGGCCGCCAGCAATTCTTTTCACCGGGCGCCACAATTCTGTGCTGGTCTCTTGCTTTGATGCTGAGGGAGAGTCACCATCTTTTGCAGGACCGCTTCCTTAGAGGAGACTTGCTTGGGCATCAGCGCCTTGACCCCGCCGCCGCGTCCCGAAGACCTGCACGAGACATTGCTGGAATTCGCCGACAATCGCTTGCTGATCGACCTGTGCGGAGAGTTCGACCGCAATCTGGCGCAGATCGAACACCAGCTCGGGGTCCATATCCTCAGACGCGGCAACCAGGTTGCCGTGGTGGGGCCAAGCGAGGCGCGGGCCCGGGCGGCGAATGTCCTGACCAATCTCTATGCCCGGCTTCAGACGGGGCGGCCCATCGACGCGGGCGAGATCGACGGCGCGATCCGCATGGGCGAAGGCGGGCGGCTCGACCCGCCGAGCCTCGATGAGCAGCTCGAGATGTTCGCGGGCGGCCGCTATGAAATCCGCACCCGCAAGAAGCAGGTGGAGCCGAGGACCGAAGCACAGAAGGCCTACGTCAAGAACCTCTTTTCCAACGAGCTTGCCTTCGGCATCGGCCCGGCGGGCACCGGAAAGACCTATCTCGCCGTCGCGGTGGGCGTGACGATGATGATCGGCGGCCATGTGGACAGGATCGTGCTCAGCCGCCCGGCCGTGGAGGCCGGCGAACGGCTCGGCTTCCTGCCCGGCGACATGAAGGAGAAGGTCGATCCCTACATGCAGCCGCTCTACGACGCGCTGAACGACTTCCTGCCCGCCAAGCAGGTGCAGAAGCTGATCGAGGAAAAGCGGATCGAGATCGCGCCGCTGGCCTTCATGCGGGGCCGGACGCTCGCGAATGCCTTCGTCGTGCTCGACGAGGCGCAGAACGCCACGACCATGCAGATGAAGATGTTCCTGACCCGGCTCGGCGAGGGCAGCCGCATGGTTGTCACCGGCGACCGCACGCAGGTTGACCTGCCGAAAGGCACCGCCTCGGGCCTGGTCGATGCCGAGCGCATCCTGAAGGACGTGAGGGGCGTGAGCTTCAACTACTTCACCGCAAAGGACGTCGTGCGCCACCCGCTTGTCGCCCGCATCATCGAGGCCTATGACCGCGACGATGGAGCCGCTGGTTGAAACCCTGACGGAGGACCCGCGCTGGGAGGCGTTCGGGCTCGGCGCGATGGCCGACGGGGCGGCATGTGCTGTTCTCGCCGATCAGGGCCTGCCGGCAGAGGGGTTCCTCGTCAGCCTCCTCGGCTGCTCGGACGCCCGCATCGCCGAGCTGAACGCGGACTTCCGCGGCAAGCCGCAACCGACCAATGTGCTCTCCTGGCCCTCGGACGAACGCGGCGCCGAGGCGGACGGCGGTGCCCCCTCACGACCGGACCCGGGGACCGTCGACATGCCCGAAGAGCTTGGCGACATCGCCATTGCGTGGGAAACCTGCGCGCGCGAAGCGGAGGATCAGGGCAAGCGGATGGTCGACCATGTGACGCACCTTCTTGTGCATGGGCTGTTGCATCTGCTGGGCTATGACCACCTGCGTGACGGCGATGCCGCGTTGATGGAGGCCGCCGAAGTGCGCATACTTGCAAAACTGGGTCTCGCCGACCCATATGAGTGAACCGGCGCGGCAGCCGCTGCCGGCAACCTGGAAAGGACCAATGGGCGACAGCTTGGACGGGTCTACGGTGGCGCAGGAGGCGCCTGACCCTTCGGACAGTAGCGGGCAGCGCGGCTTCTTTGGCCGGATCATGGATGCCCTCTCTCCTTCGGAAAATGACCGCGACGAAACCGCCGCAGTGGTCGCCGACGTGCCCCACCCGGCCCAGGCCGCGCCGCTTCCCGGTATCGGCAATCTTCGCCGCATGCGGGTCGAGGATGTGGCGATCCCCAAGGCCGAGATCGTGGCGGTGCCGGTCAACGTACCCCTCGACGACCTCGTGGGCACGTTCCGCGAAAGCGGATTTTCGCGTCTGCCGGTGTTCAAGGGCACGCTCGACAGCCCGATCGGCCTCATCCATCTCAAGGATCTCGCGCTGAACCAGGCGTTCACGGACCCGAAGCCGCGCTACAACCTCCGCAAGATGCTGCGTCCGCTTCTCTATGCGCCGCCGTCCATGCCGATCGGCGTCCTTCTGCAGAAGATGCAGACCGAACGCATCCACATGGCCCTCGTGATCGACGAATACGGCGGGGTAGACGGGCTGGTGACGCTCGAAGACCTCGTGGAGACGGTGATCGGCGAGATCGAGGACGAACACGACACCTCCGAAGACGGGCTCTGGCACGAGGAGAAGCCGGGGCAATACATCGTCCAGGCCCGTGCGCCGCTCGCAGAGTTCGAGGCCGAGATCGGCCTGAAGCTTGCCGCACCGGAGGAGGACGCCGAGATCGACACGCTCGGGGGGTTCGTCTTCATGCTGTTCGGCCGGGTGCCCGCGCGCGGCGAGGTGATCCCGCACGAGAGCGGCACCGAGTTCGAGGTCATGGACGCCGATCCCCGCCGGATCAAGCGGCTGAGGGTGCGCCTGCCGCAGGCGAAACCCTGATCATGGGCGCCCGACTGCGCGGTTTCTTCGGGCGGGACGCCCGGCCTTCCGCGCGACTTCTCGCGCTGGCCACACTCGCCGGTGCGACGGTGGCGGCCGGGCAGGCGCCCTGGGACCTGTGGTTCGTGGCGCTGCCCGCGCTGGGGCTTCTGACCGCGCTCGTGGCGGCGGAGCGCCGCGCCGCCCGCCGGGTCTGGCTCGCCTGGGCCGGCGGGGCGGGCTATGGAGCGGCGGCGCTCTTCTGGATCGTGGAACCCTTCCTGATCGAGATCGGACGCCACGGCTGGATGGCGCCCTTCGCGCTTTTCCTGATGGCCGCCGGGATGGGCGCTTTCTGGGCTCTGGCGGGCGGCATCGCGGGTCTGGGTCGCACCGATGCCACCCGTGCGCTCGGCTTTGCGGCGGGACTCGCCGCCTCCGACCTCCTGCGCGGCTACGTCTTCACCGGATTCCCCTGGGCGCTCCTCGGTCACATCTGGATCGGCACGCCGGTCATGCAGGCGGCGGCATGGGTCGGCCCCGTGGGGTTGACGGCGCTGACGGCGCTGTCCGCGGCGCTGCCCGTCCTTGGCCGGAGCCTTTGGCGGCGCGCGGCGCTCGCCGCGCTCTCGGCCCTGATGCTCGGCGCTTTCTGGGTCGCGGGGACGGCGCGGCTCGCCACGCCTGAAGCCCTGCGCGAACCGGCCATCCGCGTGCGCCTCGTCCAGCCCGACGCTGACCAGCGGCTGAAGTGGCGGGGCGACATGTGGCAGGTGTTCCTCGACCGGCTGCTGATCGCCAGCGCCGAGCCGCCCGAAAAGCCGCTCGACCTCATCGTCTGGCCGGAAACCGCCGTGCCGTTCCTCCTCGAACGCTCGGGCGCCTTCCTGTCCGGCGAGTTGGCCGTCGCGGCGCAGGGTGTGCCCGTCGCCACCGGCATCCAGCGGGCCGAGGGGACACGCTATTTCAACAGCCTCGCGGTGATCGACCCCCGGGGGGCGGTGGCCGCGACCTACGACAAGTGGCACCTTGTCCCCTTTGGCGAATACGTGCCCATGGCCGAGATCGCCGCCCGCTTCGGGCTTGCCGCCTTCGCCGCGCAGGAGGGCTACGGCTACACGGCCGGTCCCGGCGCCCGGGTGCTCGACCTCGGGCCGGCGGGGAAGGTGCTGCCGCTCATCTGCTACGAGGCGGTCTTCCCGCAGGACCTGAACGCCGCGCCCGAGCGCGCCGACTGGGTTTTGCAGATCACCAACGACGGCTGGTTCGGCAGGATCGCGGGACCCTACCAGCATCTCGCGCAAGCGCGCCTGCGCGCGGTCGAGCAGGGATTGCCGGTCCTGCGGGCGGCGAACACCGGCGTGACCGCAGTGATCGACGCGAAGGGGCGTATCCTCCGTTCTTTGCCACTCGGCGCGCAGGGCTGGTTCGACGCCGACGTGCCGCCAGCCCTGCCGCCCACATTCTATGCCCGAACCGGCGACCTTCCGGCGACAATCGCCGCTCTCGCGGCGATATTGGCCCTGGCCCTCGCGCGCAGACGACAATCGCATTGACCGCATGGCCGCGCGCGGCTAGGCAGGGCCGTCGAACCGCCACAACGGCTTCCTGGCGTGGCGGGGATCACCCCCAATGGAGCACTTTTCATGTCCCGCCAGAATTACGTCTTCACCTCCGAAAGCGTTTCGGAAGGGCACCCCGACAAGGTGTGCGACCGCATTTCCGATGCCGTCCTCGATGCCTTTCTCACCGAGGATCCTCATTCCCGCGTTGCCTGCGAAACCTTCGCAACGACCGACCGTGTCGTCGTCGGCGGCGAGGTGCGCGGCCCCGGCAGCGTCATCGCGCGCGTCGAGGAAATCGTGCGCGGCTGCGTCAGGGATATCGGATACGAGCAGGAAGGCTTCCATTGGGCCAACCTGAAGGTCAACAGCTACCTGCACGCGCAGTCGGCCGACATCGCCCAGGGCGTCGACGCCTCGGGCGAGAAGGACGAGGGCGCGGGCGACCAGGGCATCATGTTCGGCTATGCCGTGGACGAGACGCCGGAACTCATGCCGGCGCCGATCCAGTACGCGCACGCGATTCTGCGTCGGCTCTCCGAGGTGCGGAAGAACCACATCGAGCCGAAGCTCGGCCCGGACGCGAAGTCGCAGCTTTCGATCCGCTACGAGGGCGGCAAGCCGGTCGAGGTCACCTCGCTGGTGCTCTCGACCCAGCACCTTGATCCCGCGCTGTCCTCCGCCGACGTTCGCGCCATCGTGGAGCCCTATATTCGCGAGGTCCTGCCTGAGGGCTGGCTGACCGCCAAGACCGAATGGCATGTGAACCCGACGGGCAAGTTCGTGATCGGCGGCCCCGACGGGGACGCCGGGCTGACCGGGCGCAAGATCATCGTCGACACCTACGGCGGCGCGGCCCCGCACGGCGGCGGCGCCTTCTCGGGCAAGGACCCGACCAAGGTCGACCGCTCGGCCGCCTATGCCGCGCGCTACCTCGCCAAGAACGTGGTGGCGGCCGGTCTCGCCCGGCGCTGCACGCTGCAGCTGTCCTACGCCATCGGCGTGGCGAAACCCCTCTCGATCTATGTCGATACGCATGGCACGGGCATCGTGGACGAAGCGGCGATCGAGACCGCCGTGAGCAGGGTCATGGACCTGACGCCGCGCGGGATCCGGACCCATCTCGGGCTGAACAAGCCGATCTACCAGCGTACCGCCGCCTACGGCCACTTCGGGCGGAAGCCCGACGCAGACGGCGGATTCAGCTGGGAAAAGACGGATCTCGTCGAGGCGCTGAAGAAAGCGGTCTGACAGACTGCCCCTGCCCGCGCCATCCCCGGCGCGGGCCTCCCCACGGTGCCGATGGCCCTAGCGGAGGTGCGATGCGGACCCTCATCCTTCCGGTTCTGCTGGCACTTATTGCCGCATCGCCCTGCACCGGCGAGACGGTGGTGCCCGTTACGCCCAAGTTCCGCGTCGAGGGCACGGTCCTTGTCTACGACACCGAGCATGCGCGCGACGAGGGAGAGATCGAGCCCGACGACATCGAAGGCCTGAGATCGGCCCTGCGCGCGAGCCCGGGGATCGCGACGCTGCGGCTCAACAGCGCGGGAGGCAGCATCTGGGCGGCGGAGGACATGGCCCGGATCGTCACCGACTTCGACCTCGACACCGAGGTGGACGGCGAATGCTCTTCCTCCTGCGTCACGATCTTTCTCGGCGGCAAGGCCCGGACGATGACGCGCGGGTCCAGGATCGGCCTCCACTCCCGGTGGTGGGCACCCGAGGACGTGCAGAACTACTACGAACGGAACAAGGCGGAGGAACACTGGGCGACCCCGTTCGACTTCGGATCGTGGATCTACGAGGACACCCAGGCCGAGATCTACGAGGCGCTTTCCTATGTCGTCTCGCGCGGGGTCGATCCGGGTTTCGCCATCGAGATGCACGCACCGAGGGATTCGATGTGGTATCCCGGCCGGGCGCAGCTGGAAAAGGCGGGCGTGCTCAGGCCGTGACCCCGCCCGGGGCGCCGCGGGCTTGACCGCGGCAAGGCTGCCCGGCTAGACGGCGCAGCCGGCAAATGACCGGCCGGAACCGAGATGAGCGACAAGACCGACACGACCGAGTGGCGAAACTTCTACGGCCGCATCCGCGGCAAGACGATGCGCGCGAGCCAGAAGGCCTACCTGGCCGAAGACCTCGGCGCGCTCCGTCCCCGCGGCGTCGGTCGCGACGAGAACCCCGACCGGCGGCCGATCGACACCGCAGCGATCTTCGGCGATGCCCGCCCGGTCTGGCTGGAGATCGGCTTCGGCGGGGGCGAACACCTCGTCCACATGGCGGCGCGGTATCCCGGGGTCGGCATCGTCGGGGCCGAACCCTTCATCAACGGCGTTGCGATGCTCCTGGGCAAGATCCGTGCAGCTCGGGTCACGAACCTCGCCGTCCATCCGGGCGATGCGCGCGACCTGATGGAGGTGTTGCCGGCGGACTCGATTGCAAAGGCGTTCCTCAACTATCCCGACCCCTGGCCGAAACGCCGCCACCACCGGCGCCGCTTCGTCACGCCCGATCACCTCGTGCCGCTCGCCCGCGTCATGCGCGCGGGGGCGGAGTTCCGGATCGCCACCGACATCGCCGACTATGTCCGCCAGGCGCTGGAGGAGGTGCCGCGCGCCGGCTTCGCACTGGCCTGCGAGAGCGGCGCTCCGTGGGAGGACTGGCTCGCCACCCGCTATGAGCAGAAGGCGCTGCGCGAGGGCCGCGTGCCGAGATACCTGACCTTCCGCAGGCTCTGACGGCGGCAGCCTCCGGCGGGAGTATATTTGCCACAATGAATGGCGGGGCATGGACCGGCCCGGGGGCTTGCGCTATCAGCGGGGCGATTTCGCGCGAGGGAGAAACGCATGTCCGGCCAAGGTGAGCCCATTCCGATGACCGCCACCCGGTCGGGGCCGCTCAGTGGTACGGCCGAGGTTCCGGGCGACAAGTCGATCTCGCACCGGGCGCTGATCCTTGGCGCGATGGCGGTCGGCGAGACGCGGATCACCGGGCTTCTGGAAGGGCAGGACGTGCTCGACACCGCCAAGGCGATGCGTTCCTTCGGCGCCGAAGTGACCCGGCACGGTGAAGGCCGCTGGTCGGTGCATGGCGTCGGTGTCGGCGGATTCGCCGAGCCGGACGATGTGATCGACTGCGGCAACTCCGGCACCGGCGTCCGGCTGATCATGGGGACGATGGCGACGAGCCCGATCACCGCAACCTTCACCGGAGACGCATCCCTTCGCAAGCGGCCGATGGGGCGGGTGACCGACCCCCTCGCGCTCTTCGGCGCGCGAGCCTTCGGGCGGCAGGGCGGGCGGCTGCCGATGACGGTGGTGGGCGCGGCCGATCCTGTGCCGGTGCGCTATCTCGTGCCGGTGCCCTCGGCGCAGGTGAAGTCGGCCGTGCTGCTCGCGGGACTGAACGCACCCGGCCAGACGGTGGTGATCGAGAGGGAGCCGACGCGCGACCATTCGGAACGGATGCTCCGGGGCTTCGGCGCCGAACTGGGCGTGGAAGACACCGCCGAGGGCCGGATGATCACCCTGGCCGGTCAGCCGGAGCTCCGGCCGCAATCGGTCTCCGTGCCGCGCGACCCGTCGTCGGCCGCCTTTCCGGTGTGCGCGGCACTGATCGTGGAAGGCTCGGAAATCCTCGTCCCCGGCGTCAGCCAGAACCCGACGCGCAACGGTCTTTTCACCACGCTCGTGGAGATGGGGGCCGACATCGGGTTCCTGAACCCGCGCGAGGAGGGCGGCGAGCCGGTCGCGGATCTCAGGGTGCGCGCCTCGGCACTGAAGGGCATCAAGGTGCCCGAGGCGCGGGCAGCCTCGATGATCGACGAATACCCGATCCTCGCCGCCGTCGCAGCCTTTGCCGAAGGGACGACGGTCATGCGCGGGGTCAAGGAGCTGCGCGTCAAGGAAAGCGACCGGATCGACGCGATGGCGCGCGGGCTTGAGGCCTGCGGCGTGCGGGTCGAGGAGGAGGAGGACATGCTGATCGTGCACGGCATGGGTCCGGGAGGCGTGCCCGGGGGCGCCACCGCGGCGACCCACCTCGACCACCGCATCGCCATGTCCTTCCTGATCCTCGGGCTCGCTTCGAAACGCCCGGTCAGCGTCGATGACGGTTCACCGATCGCCACATCCTTCCCGACATTCGAAAGCCTCATGACCGGCCTCGGCGCGTCGATCGCGCGGGCCGGGCGGTGACCGACGCCGGTTTCCGTGCGCTGATCCTCCTGACAGCGGCACTCTTTGCCGCCATGGCGCTCGCCAGCCCATTCAATTGCGGTGGCGTCTGGCGTCTGTGCAGCTTCGACGCGCAGATACTGCCTTACTCGCCGGCCGAGGCGCGGGCCTATCTGGCGGCCATCGGCCCGGCGATCTGGCGCTATCTCTGGATCGTGCAACCACTCGACCTTGTGTTCCCGGCTACCCTCTGCCTGCTGATCAGGGAAGCCGTCGCACGGCGGGCACCGGGACCTCTGGCCCGCCGACTGGGTAAGGTGGCGGTGCTCTATGCCGGCGTCGACTACGTCGAAAACGCCATCGTCCGGATCATGCTGGAGCGCCCTGGCGGCGACTTCCCGGATTTCGCGGCGCGCGCCGCGAGCGGGATGACAATCCTGAAATGTCTGGTGCTGGCGATCCTCGGCGTCGCGCTGGCGCGCCTCTGGTTGCGGCGGAAGCCGGCATAGCAGAAGCACTTGCGCGCCCCGTTTCGCACGAGGCCGCAACCGGCTATTCTCCGACCATGCCTGCCCTCTGCCGCGATTGCCTGACCACATTCGACGCCGGGAGCCGCTGCCCGGCCTGCCGGTCGCCGCGCGTCGTCAGCCATCCCGAGCTTTTCGCGCTAACCATCGCGCACATGGACTGCGACGCCTTCTACGCGAGCGTGGAAAAGCGCGACGACCCCGCGCTGCGGTCAGTTCCGGTGATCGTCGGCGGGGCGAGGCGGGGGGTCGTGTCCACCTGCTGCTACCTCGCCCGGATCAAGGGCGTCCGGTCGGCGATGCCGATGTTCCAGGCGCTGAAGCTCTGCCCCGAAGCGGTGGTGGTGAAGCCGCGGGGGGCGCATTACGCCGCAGTCTCGCGGCAGATCCGTGCGATGATGGACGACCTGACCCCGGTCATCGAACCCCTGTCACTCGACGAGGCGTTCCTTGACCTCTCGGGCACCGAGCGTCTGCACCGTGCGCCGCCCGCGGTCCTCCTCGCACGGCTCCTGAAGCGGATGGAGACTGAACTGGGTCTCAGCGGGTCGGTCGGGCTGTCGCACAACAAGTTCCTCGCCAAGATCGCCTCGGACCTCGACAAGCCGCGCGGGTTCTCCGTGATCGGTCGGGGCGACACGGCCTCATTCCTGAAGGGCAAGCCGGTCAGGATGATCTGGGGCGTCGGCACCGCCGGGCAGGCGGCACTGGAAGCCGCGGGCATCCGCAGCTTCGACGACCTCACCCGGTGGGAGCGGAAGGACCTCATCCACCGCTTCGGCCAGATCGGCGACCGGCTCTGGCACCTTGCCCGGGGCGAAGACCCGCAGCGGGTGAATCCGCACGAGCCGATGAAGTCGATATCGGCCGAGACGACGTTCGACGAGGATACCGCCGACCGCGCGCTACTGGACGGCCATATCTGGCGGCTGGCCGAAAAGGTGACGGATCGGGCAAAGGCGAAGGGACTCGCTGGCCGGACCGTGACGCTGAAACTGAAGCGCGCGGACTTCGCGACGATCACCCGGCGGCACTCCCTGCGCGAGCCGACCCAGATGGCCGACCGTCTCTATCACGAGAGTGCCGAGCTCATGGCCCATCTCGCCGATCCGGGGCCCTTTCGCCTTATCGGGGTCGGCCTCTCGGACATCGTGCCGGAGACCGCTGCGGACCGCACGCCCGACCTGCTCGACCCCGGGGCGGCGCGGCGGGCGGGCGCGGAGCGGGCGACGGACGCGATACGGGCCCGCTTCGGCCCGGAGGCCATCGTCAAGGGGCGGTCACTTAGGTAATCAGGCGAGCGCTACAAGCGCCGCACCGGCAGCGATCAGCGAGACGCCAAGCCATCCCAGCAAGGGAAGTTTTTCGCCGAGGAACACGGCTGCGAATACCGCGACCAGCACCACGCTGAGCTTGTCCACCGGCGCCACCTGTGCGGCGTTGCCAATTTTCAGCGCGCGAAAGTAGCAGACCCATGAGGCCCCCGTGGCAAGACCCGAGAGGGTCAGGAAGACTACGCTGCGGACCGTCACGCCGTCTCGCGGCGTATCCCGAATGAAGAGCATCGCGCCCAGCACAGCGACCACGACGAGGGTGCGCAGGAAGGTAGCGTAATCGGGGTTGACCTCGTCGACGCCCACTTTCGCCAAGATTGCCGTCACAGCAGCGAATATCGCGGCGAGAGCCGCCCAGAACTGCCAGTGTGCGCCGATTGCCGTCATCCGCGGCCCCCTCCCATACGTCCTCGTGCACCCCGGACCGACGGGGTTCCGGTTTACTCGGCCGCGAGCGGCATCTCGCCCCGCCCGATCAGGGCGATCTCGGCAAGGACGGCCTGAAGCGTGCGGCGGAAGCTCATGAAGTTGCCGTTCGGCCGGATCTCGCGCTCGTTCATGTAAAGCGAACGGTCGATCTCCACCTGGATCGCGTGGAAACCGCGCGCGGGCTGGCCGTAGGTCTGCGCGATATACGCACCGGCGAAGGGCGTATTGCGCATCGTCCTGAGGCCGGCGCGGGCGAAGGCGGCCTCAACCCGCTCCATGACCTGGCCGGAGGCTGAGGTGCCGAACCGGTCGCCAAGCACCACGTCGGGGCGGCGCAGACCGGTACTGCCGATGCTGTCCATCGCCTCGTGCGGCATCGAATGGACGTCGATCAGAACGGCCTCGCCGTGCCCCGCGCGCGCCGTTTCCATCAGCTGGCGCAAAACGTCGTGGTAGGGTCGCCAGAAGCCGTCGATGCGAGCCTCCGCCTCGTCCCGCGAAATCTTGCCGCGGTAGATCGCGCGGCCGCCTGCGACCACGCGCGGGATGACCCCTAGCCCGGAGGCGACGCGGGGATTGTGCGCCGAAAGCCGCACACCCTCGACCAGCGCCGGGTCGAGCTCGTCGGCGGCGCGGTTGAGGTCGAGCCACGCCCGCGGCGCCGTTGCCGCCAGCAGCGGTGCGCCGAGCACCGGAACCCCGTCGAGGAGTGTGTCGACGAACGCATCCTCCGACGAGCGGATCGTGCGCTCATCGAGCACCGAGGCGCGGAGAAACCCTGCGGGATAGTCGCGACCCGAATGTGGCGAGGCGAATACGACGCCGGTCAGGCGCCGTTCCGGCATCGTCAGCTGATAGGGCGCGGGGCGCATCCGACCTCCTCGGCAAGCGCGGGGCTATCCGGCCAATATCGGCGGGGTCGAAACCCCTTGCAAGCCTTTGCGACTCCTTTTATAGACCCCGGGACCGACGCGGCGCCGGCTGCGTCCCAATCGTTTTGGGGCGGCGGAATCGTTGACGGATCGGGCGGTTAGCTCAGCGGTAGAGCACTACGTTGACATCGTAGTGGCCACTGGTTCGATCCCAGTACCGCCCACCATTCGCCCCCGAATCGGGGGCATTCGTTCTAATGGCGCGACGCGCGCCGCGACTAGGAGAAGACCGATGAAGGTCAGGAACTCGCTCCGCTCGCTGAAGTTGCGCCATCGCGACTGTCAGATCGTGCGCCGCAAGGGTCGCGTCTATGTGATCAACAAGACGCAGAAACGCTACAAGGCCCGTCAGGGCTGAACCGCACCGCAAGGTGCCGTGACAGGGCCGCCGGGAAACCGGCGGCCCTTCGCTTTCGGCGCGCGTAACGCCCGATCAGAGTGAATCCACCAGGAGCCGCGCAACCGTCTGCTGGCTGACGTAGCCGGTGACGGGAAGCCCGCGCGCCTGCTGGTAGCGGCGCAGCGCCCGGCGGGTGTCGTCATCGAAGGTGCCGTCGGCCGGCCCCGGCTTCAACCCGAGCGCGGCGAGCCGCTGTTCGACGAGCGAGCGCATCATCGGGCTGAGGTTCAGCGCGGCCTCCTGCGCCTCTGCGCGCTTCAGCGCGGCCGCCTCGTCGGGTGTCACGCTCATCTCGGCGACCTTCTGGTGCGCCTCTTCCACAAAGGCGCCTTTCGGATATGAGGCGAGGTAATCCCGGTAGGACTTGACCGTATTGGCCTTCACCGCCGCGTCCCAGGCCGCGCGATCCGCGGCTGCGGCCTCCTTCCGGCGCGCGTCCTCGAACACCGCGAGCCTCTCCATTGCCAGTTCGGCAAAGAGCCCGTCAGGATAGCGCTTGAGATAGGCGCGCAGGCCCGCCTCGTCGCCCGCCGCGCCGGTCTGATCCCAGTATATCCGGTCCTGACGGTCCTGTTCGGCCTTGCGCTTGGCCGCCTCCGCCTCAAGTTCCGCCGCGCGACGGGCGGCCTGGGCGCCGAGCGCGGAAACCTGCGCGGCAGTCAGGAAGCCTGTCGCCTCCTCGCCGTTGCGCTTCTGCCAGGTGGCGATGGCGTTGCGCGAACCGGCGCCGAAGAGGCCGTCGATTCCCTTCGGATCGATGTCGAGGATCGAGAGGTCGCGCTGGATCTGGCGCCGCTCCTCGCGGGTCAGCGCCAGCGCCTCCTCGGCCGCCCGCGCCCGCGCCACCGGATCGGTGAGCGCGGCGATCGCGGCGCGGGCGTCGGCGGCGTGTGCGCCGGTCGAATAGCGGTCGAGATAGGCCTGGTAGGCCGCGCGGGTCGCGATGGCTGCCGTCGCCCTCCAGAACGCAGCCTCGTCGTCAAGGGTGGGCGCCGGGGCAGGGGCAGGGCCATTCGTGGCGGCGGCAAGGAAGGCCCCGTAGGCGCCCCGGAACCCCGTCACCGTCAGGCCCTCCGCAGCCGCCGCGATCTCGGCCAGCGTCTGGCCCCGCCGGTCGGGGAGCGCGGCCGCGAAGGCCGCAACCATTTCCGCATCACCGGTGACAAGCGTCACGCCCTGCGGGACGTCCACGGCGCCGATCCCGGGCGCAAGCCCGCGGCCAAGATCGAAGTCGCGCTCCTCGGTCCCGAGGAGGATGAGTGCGCCGCCCGGCCGTTCCGCGGCAATGGCGAACACCTGCGACAGCGGAAGCGCCATTCCATCGACCGTGGCCAGCGTCGGCGCCTCGGCCCCGGTGCCGAGGAGCCAGGTTTCACCTGCCGCATGGACAAAATGGCCCGCGAGCAGAATGACGCTGCGACCGGGACGGGCTGTGTCGCCATAGTGCTCGGCAAGCAGCGCCTGCATCTCGCCGTCCACAAGGTCGGCGCCCTTGCGAGTGACGAACCCGGCACGCTCCAGCGGCCGCGCGGCATCGAGCGCATCGTCGGCGGCCGAAATGTCCGCGCCCGCGCGATAGTTCTCGTTGCCGATGATAAGGGCCGCATCCTGCGCGGCGACGGGACCGGCAAGGCAGATGAGGGCGGAAAGGCGGGCGGCGTGGGGATTCATGACGACCTCCGGGCGGTGGTGCGGCGACACTAGCGTCGGAGGCAACGTTATTCGATCACATCCGGTTCCGGCCCGGCGGGGTTTCGCCCATCAGTCGTAGCGGCGCCGATCCTCGATCACCTTGCCGTCGTTGGGCAGCGCACCCCTAGGCAAGATCTCGATCCGGCCCCGCAGCTTCAGGACGTCCATCACCGTTTTCTGGTAGGCAGTGGCATCACCGCCCGCGCTTTCAACCTGAACCGTCATCGCATCCGCCTCGCCCTCGCGCGACGCGATGACGCGGGCGCGCGCGATCTCGGGGTGGCGGCCAACGAATTCGGCGACCTGCTCGGGCCGGACGAACATGCCCTTGATCTTCGTGGTCTGGTCGGCCCGGCCCATCCATCCCCGGATGCGCAGGTTGGTGCGCCCGCACGGGCTCTGCCCCGGCATCACCGCAGAGAGGTCGCCGGTGGCGAAGCGGATCAGCGGATAGTCCGGGTTGAGCGTCGTCACCACGACCTCGCCCACCTCACCCTCTGGCACCGGATCGCCCGTGCCGGGGCGAACGATCTCCACGATCACGCCCTCGTCCACGATCATCCCCTCCTGCACCGGGACTTCGTAGGCGATGCTGCCGAGGTCGGCCGTCGCGTAGCACTGCAGGCAGGCGATGCCGCGGTCCGCGTACTCCTTGCGCAGCGAGGGGAACAGCGCCCCGCCCCCGACGGCGGCGCGCGTGATCTTCAGCCGCTCGCCCATCTCCTCCGCCCGGTCGAGGATGACCTTGAGGTAGTCCGGCGTCCCGGCATAGGCGGTCGTGCCCACATCCACCGCGGCGCGCACCTGCAGGTCGGTCTGGCCGGTGCCGGCGGGCAGGACGGCCGCGCCAACGGCCCGTGCGCCGCTCTCGAAGATCATGCCGGCAGGCGTCAGGTGGTAGCCGAAGCAGTTCTGCACGATGTCGCCCGGCCCGATTCCGCAGGCATGGAGGAACCGGCCCATCCGCCACCAGTCATGGCTGACCCCGCCCGGCTCGTAGATCGGCCCCGGCGACTGGAAGACATGGGCGGCGTTGGCGACCGGCAGTCCGCCGAAGGGCGGATGGGCCTTCTGCCGCGCGGAAAGCTCGGACTTCCGCAGCACCGGCAACCGGGCAAGATCGGAAAGCGCCGCGACGGGGGCAAGGCCGTTCTGCGCGAGCCGGGCGTTCAGCGCCGCAAGCTGTGAAGCGGCCCGTTCATCGGCCGAGCGTGTCTCGAGCGCGTCGTAATGGGTCACGGTCGTATCCCTCATCAGGAAAGCCAGCGCTTGCGGCGCCGGTAGGAGCGGACGTCGCGGAACGATTTCCGGCCTTCGTCGGACATGCCGAGGTAGAATTCCTTCACGTCCGGGTTTTCGCGCAGGTCGGCGGCGGGGCCATCCATCACGACGCGGCCGGATTCGAGGATGTAGCCGTAATGCGCATAGCGGAGCGCGACGTTGGTGTTCTGCTCGGCCAGAAGGAAGGTCACGCCCTCGTTCTCGTTCACCGCCTTCACGATCTCGAATATCTGCTCGACAAGCTGCGGGGCGAGGCCCATCGAGGGCTCATCGAGAAGGATCGTCTCGGGCCGGGACATCAGCGCCCGGCCGATCGCCACCATCTGCTGCTCGCCGCCCGAGGTGTAGCCGGCCTGGCTTTTCCGCCGCTCCTTCAGACGCGGGAAATAGCCGTAGACCATGTCGAGGTCCCGGGCGATGGCCGCCTTGCCGTCCTTGCGGGTATAGGCGCCGGTGAGGAGGTTTTCCTCCACCGTCAGGTGGCCGAAGCAGTGGCGCCCCTCCATCACCTGGATGACTCCCAGTTTCACGAGCTGGGCCGGGTCAAGATCCTGCACCCGTTCGCCGCGGTAAAGGATCGCGCCCTTCGTTACCTCGCCGCGCTCGGAATGAAGGAGGTTGGAGATCGCCTTCAGCGTGGTCGTCTTGCCGGCGCCGTTGCCACCCAGAAGGGCAGTGATGCCGCCCTTCGGCACACTGAGGCTGACACCCTTGAGGACAAGGATAACGTGGTTGTAGATGACCTCGATGTTGTTGACCTCGAGCAGGGTCTCGGTCTTTGCGGCATCGAGCATGGCGTCGCCCTTTCCATCGGCACTAATCTGCCCCCTTCCTGATCCGGGGCCGTGATGGTAACGCGGCGGCAAGGCCCGCCGCGCCCCTTTTCGGGTTCCCCGGGGGAGGTCCGGGATGACCGGCTTGCGCCGGTCAGTTGCAGCGTTCGGCGATGCTGTTCTCGGCGGCGAAGGCGGCCGAGTCCTCCATGACGAGCGGCACCAGGACCTCGTCATCCGGCGCGATGAAGCCGGTGATGAGGCTCCATTTCTTCGCCGTCGCATCCCACTGCTGGATCAGCGCCGCGCCCGGGCCGCCGTGGTCCTCGCAGCTCGCTTTGAAGGGCTGGCCAAAGTTCGGCAGGCCAAGTTCGGCCATCCGCTCTTCGGTGATCTCCAGCGCCTCGAACCCGTCGCGAAGCTGAGCCGCGTTGATCCCGGAAGCGCCGGCCAGTTCCTGCGCCTTGCGGATCGCCTCGGAGATGACGAGCGCCGCATACATGCCGCGCGAATAGAGCACCGAGCCCACCTGATCGCCCGCGCCCGACGCCTTGCCGGTGTCGTAGACATACTGCTTCAGGTCGGCATAGACCGGATAGTCCATGCCCGTTCCGTGCATGGCGAGGGACTTGTAACCGTTGGCGCCGTCACCTGCCGGCAGCACGTCGTTCTCGGAACCCGACCACCAGATGCCGATGAAGTTCTCCATCGGATACTTGATGTTCGCCGCTTCCTGGATCGCCACGGCGTTCATGACGCCCCAGCCCCACATCAGCACGTAATCCGGCTTGTCGCGGCGGATCTGCAGCCACTGGCTCTTCTGTTCCTGGCCCGGATGATCGACCGGAATCTCGACGAGTGTGTAGCCGTGCTTCTTCGACAGTTCGGTGAGGGTGCGGATCGGCTCCTTCCCGTAGGCCGAGTTGTGGTAGACGAGCGCGATCTTCTTGCCGCTCAGATCGCCACCGTTCTGATCGAGCAGATACTTGATTGCCACCGAGGCGCCGTCCCAATAGTTCGCCGGGTAGTTGAAGACCCATTCGAACACCTTGCCGTTGGCCGCCGAGGTCCGCCCGTAGCCCGGCGTGTAAAGCGGGATCTTGTCGGCAGAGACCTTCGGGATGAGCTGGTAGGTGATCCCGGTCGAGAGCGGGTTGTAGACGAGCGCACCCGAACCCTTCGTCGCCTCGTAGCACTCAACGCCCTTCTCGGTGTTGTAGGCGGTCTCGCATTCCGGCGTCGCAACCTTCTCGCCGCCGATGCCGCCGTCGCGCTCGTTCAGAAGCGTGAAATAGTCGTTGAAGCCATCGGCATAGGGAATGCCGCCGGGCGCGTAGGGTCCGGTGCGGTAGCTGAGGTTCGGGACCACAAGCTCGGCCATCGCGGGCGTCGCGGCGGCCAGGGCCAAGGCGAGCGCTGTCAGTGTCTTTCTCATCTGGGTCTCCTCCCAAGGGTTTCGGTTCGCGTCGCCGGCCGAAATGCCGGTCTTTTGGTTGGGCGGCCCGTTCTAGTGCGGGAAGGGCCAGAGCCGGAGTTTTTCCTTTGCCAGCCGCCAGAGCTGGGCAAGCCCGTGCGGCTCCGCGATCAGGAAGATCACGATCAGCGCGCCGACGATCATCAACTCGATATGCGCCGCAAGATCCGTGGCCCAGCCGAACTGGCCGACGAGGATGTTCTTCAGGAGCACCGGCAGGAGGACGAGGAAGGCCGCGCCGGCGAAGCTGCCGAAGATAGAGCCGAGGCCGCCGATGATCACCATGAAGAGGATCAGAAAGGATTTCTGGATGCCGAAGGCCTCGCCCACCTCGACCGCGCCGAGATAGACCGAGAAGAAGAGGGCACCGGCGACGCCAATGTAGAACGAGGAGACCGCGAAGGCGGTGAGTTTCGTCGTGAGAGGGTTTACCCCGATGATCTCGGCCGCGATGTCCATGTCGCGGATAGCCATCCACTTCCTGCCCACCGTGCCGCGCGTGAGGTTCCGCGCGAGCCAGGCCAGCGCGAAGAGGATGACCAGGCAGAAGAGGTACTTCGACGAGGCCGTGGTGTTCGCGCCCGTCACCGCATGACCGAGAAACGTGCGTTCCGGCGCCGAGATCTGGCCCGAGGCCGAGTAGTTGTAGAACCACGGGACCTTGTTGA
>NZ_JAYRTX010000017.1:0-38324 GCF_041919395.1 Albidovulum sp. | reverse complement strand
CGGACCGGGTGGGACCGGCAACCCTGCCCGTCCTGCGGGGCGCCTATCCGCCGAAACCCTTGAGGAAGCTCGTGAGGTTCGCGCCGAGCGCGGGCTGGAGGTAGCCGCCCTCCTGCACGATGACGGAGGGCAGGCCGAGCCCGGCGATGGCGCCGGCGATCCGGGCGAAGCCCGGTGTCGTCACCCGGAAGCCCTGGAAGGGGTCGCCCTCGTGTGCGTCGAGACCAAGCGCCACGACAAGCGCATCGGTCCCGAAGGCGCGGATACGGGCAAGGGCGATGTCGAGGGCTTCCAGATAGGAAGCGTCGTCGGTGCCGCGCGGCAGGGCGAGGTTGAGGTTGTAGCCGAGCCCGGCACCCGTCCCGCGTTCCTCCGCATGACCCCAGAAGAAGGGGTAGAACCGCGCCGGGTCGGCATGGATCGAGACCGTCAGAACGTCGGCCCGCGCGTAGAAGATGCCCTGCGTGCCGTTGCCATGGTGGACGTCCACGTCCAGTATCGCGGGCCGCCGGCCCGCCCTCAGCATCGCCTCGGCGGCGATGGCAGAGTTGTTGAGGAAGCAGAAGCCCCCGGCGAGGTCGCCGAAAGCATGGTGGCCGGGCGGGCGGCAGAGCGCATAGGCCGCGCGCTCGCCCGCAAGCACGACGTCGGCGGCGGTGAGCGCCGCCTGCGCCGACCAGTAGGCCGCGTCCCAGGTGCCGGCGGCGATCGGGCAGGCGGTGTCCGCCTGGTGGAACCCGGCCTGGCCGACGGCCGAGCGCGGGTAGGAGGCGGTTCGGCGGTCGGGATGGATGTTCGGGATCACCTCGTCGGCCGCGCCCGCGATCCGGCTCCAGCGGGTGTGGATCGTCTGCAGGAATACGAGGTATTCCGGCGAATGCAGCGCGGCGAGCGGCCCCGGACCGTGATCGGTGGGGGCCGCGAAGGTGCAGCCCGCGGCCTCCGCCCCCGCCCTCAGCGCCTCGATCCGCGCGGGCTGCTCGGGGTTCGGCAGGCGGGTGCCGTTGGCCATGAACATCTTCGGGTCATGCGCCCGCTGGCGGTCGTCGAAGAAGGCTTTCATCCCGTTTCTCCAATACGGTCGAGGGCCGCTCCCGCGACCAGGAGCGAGGTCTCGCCCGGGTGCGGGGCGAAGCCGAGTCCGCGATAGAAGGCCAGCGCGCGGACATTGTCTTCGTGGACCGCGAGCCGGAGGAACCCCGCGCCCCAGAGCGCCCGCGCCTCGTCGCGGACGGCGGTGAGAAGCCGCGCCCCGAGCCCCGCGCCGCGTGCCGACGCCGCCACCCAGAGGTCGGAGACATAGGCGCCCGGAACGCCGCGCGTCGTCGAATAGAGGGGTGAGAAGACCGCCGCGCCGACCGCGCTGCCGCCCCTGAGGGCGAGGAGCGCCCGGAAGGCGGGTGCGGTTCCGAAGCCCGCCGCCCGCAGGTCCTCTGCCGTCGCCCGGTGGGTGTCGCCGAGGTCGGCCGAGAGGGCGCGCAGCGCCGCATCGAGCAGGTCCACGTCCTCGACCCTGGCCGGGCGGATCGCGATCCCGTCCATCAGAACCCCACCCCCGCCGCGCCCTTCAGCCCGAGCATCGCCCGCGCCTCGTCCGGGGTGGCGAGCACGCGCCCGAGCGCCTCGACGATGCCGCGGACCTTCTGCACCTGTTCGGCGTTCGACCGGGCGAGCTGGCCCCTGGCGATGTAGAGGTTGTCCTCGAGCCCGACCCGGACATGGCCGCCCATCGCCGCTGCCTTCTCGGCCAGAGGCATCTGCTGGCGGCCCGCCGCCAGGACGGAGAAAAGGTAGTCGTCGCCGAAGAGCCGGTCTGCCGTGGCCTTCAGATGCTCCAGATGCTCGGGCTCGGCCGCGATGCCGCCGAGGACGCCCATGACGAACTGGATGAAGATCGGCGCCCGAACCAGCCCGCGGTCGGCGAAGTGCCTGAGCATGTTGAGATGCCCGACGTCGTAGCACTCGAACTCGAAGCGCGCGCCGCGCTCCTCGCCCATGCGCCGCAACACGCCCTCGATGTCGCGGGGCGTGTTCTTGAAGACGAGGTCGTCAGAGGTCCGCAGGAACGGCTCCTCCCAGTCATGAAGCCACTCGGTTCGCTTGCCCAGCATCGGGTAGAGCGCGAAGTTCATCGTCCCCATGTTCAGCGAACACATCTCGGGCCGGAGGGCCAGCGGTGCGGCGAGGCGCTGGTCGAGCGTCATGGTCGCGCTGCCGCCGGTCGTCAGGTTCACCACGGCGTCGCAGGCCGCACGGATCTGCGGCAGGAAGCCCATGTAGTGATCGAGCGCGGCCGAGGGCCGCCCGGTCGCCGGGTCGCGGGCGTGCAGGTGCAGGATCGCCGCCCCGGCCTTTGCCGCCTCGATCGCCTGGGCCGCGATCTCCCCGCCGGTCACCGGCAGGTGGGGCGACATCGAGGGCGTGTGGATGGAGCCGGTGACGGCGCAGGTGACGATGATCTTCGACATCGGTCAGGCCGGGACTGCGAGCGCGGGGGCGATCTGGGCCGCGAACCGGTCGAGCGCCGTTGTCAGCTTTTCCATGATCTCTTCGACCTGCGCCTCGGTGGTGATCATCGGCGGGCAGACGAGGAAATGGTCGCCCTCAATCCCGTCGCGGGTGCGGCGGGAGTAGATGATCAGCCCCTCCTCGTAGGCGCGTTCGACAAGCTCGACATGGGCGTTGAGTCCCTTCGGCAATGGCCGCATGGTCTGGCGGTCGGCGACCAGCTCGAAGGCGAGGAGCAGGCCCTTGCCGCGCACGTCGCCGATGAAGGGATGCCGCTGCTTGAGGGCCTCGAGCCGAACCTTCAGGTGGTCGCCGGTGCGGGCGGCATTAGCCATCAAGCCGCCGGCCTCGATCTCCTCGATCACGGCGAGGCCGGCGGCGCAGGCGAGCGGGTTTCCCGCATAGGTATGGCCATGCATGAAGCCGCCGGCCTTAAGCACCGGCTCCACAAGCCGGTCATGCGCGATCATCGCGCCCAAGGGCGCATAGCCCGCGCCGAACCCCTTCGACATCGCGATGATGTCGGGGGCCACGCCCCAGTGGTCGGCGCCGAGGAAGAGCCCGGTGCGCCCGCCGCCCGACATCACCTCGTCATGGATGAGAAGCACGCCGTGGCGGTCGCATATCTCGCGCACCGCGGCCATGTAGCCCGCGGGCGGGACGAGCGCGCCGGTGGAGGCGCCGCCGACCGGCTCGTGGATGAAGGCAAGCACCGTCTCGGGCCCTTCCGCGACGATCTTCGCCTCCAGCATCGCGGCATAATGCGCGCCCGTCGCCGGATCGTCGGGGTCGAGCCCGTCGAGATAGGCGCGGGGCGCGGGGATTTTCGGCATCGCCTGCAGCATCGGCGCGAAGGGCGCCGTCAGCGGCGTGTAGGACGTCAGCGCGAGCGCACCGAGGGTGGCGCCGTGGTAGGAGGGCGCGCGCGAGATCACCTTCCAGCGCGACCCCTGGCCCACCGTCACCGCATACTGGCGGGCGAGCTTGATCGCGGCCTCCACCGCCTCGGACCCGCCCGAGACGAAGAAGACCTTTTCCATCCCCCCGGGGCAGAGGCCCGCGACCCTGGCGGCGAGCCGCTCGCCGGGCTCGGTCTCGAAATGCAGCCGGTAGCCGAAGGTCGCCTTTTCCATCTGCCGCCGCATGGCTTCGAGCACGCGCGGGTTGGAGTGGCCGATGTTCGACACCATCGCGCCCGAGGACCCGTCGATGTAGCGCTTGCCGTGGACGTCCCAGATATAGATGCCCTCCGCCCGCTCGAGCACGGGGCGCTTCTGGTCGCTCTGGTAAAAGAGGTGGCTCTTGCCGGTCATCTCGGCCTCATGTTCAGGGATCGGGGCGAGCCTAGCCGCCCCGCGCGGCGACCGGAAGGGGGTGCGCGACAGCTTTCCGCGCCGCGCGCGATAGGTTAGCACCGCCGGGGACGGGGCGGCGGGCGCCCGGCACGAGGCGGGAGAGGGGCGATGACGCCCGAGGCGCGGATCGCGGCGGCGATCGAGGTTCTCGACGGGGTGATCGGCGGAATGCCGGCCGAGCGGGCGCTGACCGGCTGGGCGCGGGGGCACCGGTTCGCCGGCGCACGCGACCGGGCGGCGATCCGCGATCTCGTCTTCGACACGCTGCGCCGCCGGCGATCCTGTCTTGCCCGCGCAGGCGGCGGGGCCGAGACGGGGCGGGCACTGATGATCGGCTGGGTCGCCGCGGCGGGGCGGGACCCCGAGAACGTCTTCGCCGGCACGGGCTATGCCCCCGGCGCCCTCGACCCGGCCGAACGCGCCCGGCTTGCGGCCTTCGCGCCCGAAGCCGTGGACGAGTGCGTGGCGCTCGACTGCCCCGACTGGATCGCTCCGATGCTGCGCCGCGCGCTCGGCGCCGAGTTCGCTGCCGTCCTCGCCTCGATGCGGGACCGCGCGCCGGTCTTCCTGCGGGTGAACCCGGGCCGGGGTGCGGCGCGTGACGCGGTGACGTCGCTCGCCGCCGAGGGCATCGGCACGCGCGATGCGGAGGATGTCAGCTGCGCACTGGAAGTCACAGAGAATGCGCAGAAAATCCGCCAGTCCGGTGCCTATATGGACGGCCTCGTGGAGTTGCAGGACCTGAGCCCGCAGGCGGCCGTCGCGGCTTTGCCGCTCCATCCTGACACACGGGTGCTCGACTTTTGCGCGGGCGGAGGCGGCAAGGCGCTCGCCGTCGCGGCTCGGGGCGTGGCGGAGGTCGTCGCGCATGACGCGGATCCCGGACGCATGGCCGACCTGCCTGCGCGGGCCGCACGCGCGGGCGTGAGGATTGCCACGGCCGCGCCGGCCGCGCTTGCCGGGCGGCGCTTCGACCTCGTCCTCGCCGACGTGCCGTGTTCCGGAACCGGAACCTGGCGGAGGACGCCCGACGCCAAATGGCGCCTGACTCCCGCCCGGCTTGAAGAGCTTCGCCGGCTGCAGGCCACAATACTCGACCGCGCCAGCGCCCATGTCGCGCCGGCGGGGCATCTCGCCTACATGACCTGTTCGCTCCTGGTCGAGGAGAACCGTGACCGGATCGACGACTTTCTCGCCCGCAATCCCGGCTGGCGGCTCGACGGCGACCGGCTTTTCACACCGCTGTCGGGGGGCGACGGCTTCTACAGCGCTCTCTTGACGCGTGGGTCGGGCGCAGCCTAGACAATTGGAAGTTGTGATCCGGGCGCGGTTAATCGCTGCTTAAGCATTTCGGGTCCGAATGCGGAGGAACCGAATCTGAAGGGAGCAACCTGGTGTCGCATCCGGCGCTTTCCCCGCACCCGCTGACCCGAACGGCGCTGACGCTCGCGCCCCGCAGCGCGTATCTCGTGCTGGCTGCCCTGATTGTCGCCGCCCTTGCCTGGTTCCTGATCGAGGGTGTCCTGGGGATCGCGGTGCTTGCCGTGGCCGGAACGCTGGCGGCACTCGCTGCGCTCATCAACTGGCTCACACTCCGGCACGGGTCGTCGCACGGCGCCTTTCAGGAGCAGATCGCGGCCTTCATCGAACATGACGCCTCGCCAAGTTTCACCACCGATCCCGAGGGCGAGATCGGGACCCAGAATCGCGCCGCACTGCAGCGGTTCGGAAGCCGCGGCGGCCAGACCCTGACCCGTGCGCTGGCGGAGGTCTTCGCCAGTCCCGCGGCGGTGCTGCATCGGCTTCAGAACCGCGCCGAGGCAGCCGGTTCCGCGCGCGAGGACCTTGTCACCCGGCGGGGTCACGTGCGGCTCTCGGTCCACCGGATCGGCGAGGCGGGATTTCTCTGGCGGCTCGAGGACATGGCCGAGCGGGCCGTGGGTGGGCGCGGGGCCGAAACGATCAGCCTGCCCATGCTGACGGTCTCCCGGAGCGGCACGATCCTCTTCATGAACGAGGCGACACGAAGGCTGATCGGTGAGCGTGTCAAGACGCTCGACCGGATCTTCGGCGACCTGCCGCTGCGTCCGGGGGAGGAGCACGAAATCGCCGGCGCGGACGGCCCGGTGCGCGCGCTTGTTGCGGTGATCGAGAGTGCCGGCGGGCGCCGCGAGGTCTATCTGCTGCCCTCTGCAGCCGACACGCCCCCCCATTCCGCGGATCCGACGGCCTTCGAAACCCTCCCCGTGGCCCTCCTGCGTCTGACCGGCGCCGGCGAGGTGCGCGAAGCGAACCGGGCTGCACGGACGCTTCTGGGCGAGGTCGCTTCGGGAACGCGGCTCAGCGACCTTCTCGAGGGGCTCGGCCGGCCGGTGAACGACTGGATCGCGGACGCGCTGGCCGGACGCGCCAACCAGCGCCCCGAGGTCCTGCGCCTGCGCGGCGTCGAGAAAGACAGCTACCTCCAGGTCACGCTGATCCGTGTCGTCGAGGACGGGCGGCCCGCTCTGGTCGCGGTGCTGTCGGATGCGACCCAGCTCAAGACACTCGAGGCGCAGTTCGTGCAAAGCCAGAAAATGCAGGCGATCGGCCAGCTCGCGGGCGGTGTGGCGCATGACTTCAACAACCTTCTGACTGCGATTTCAGGGCATTGCGACCTTCTCCTGCTGCGTCACGACAAGGGCGACCAGGACTACGCCGACCTCGTCCAGATCAACCAGAACGCCAACAGGGCGGCCAGCCTCGTCGGCCAGCTCCTCGCCTTCTCGCGCAAGCAGACTCTGAAGCCGCAGATCATCGACCTGCGCGACACGCTGTCGGACCTTACCCATCTTCTCAACCGGCTCCTCGGCGAGAGGGTCCGGCTGACGGTCGCGCACGATCCCGCGCTCAAGCCGATCCGGGCCGACAAAAGGCAACTCGAACAGGTGGTGATGAACCTCGTGGTCAACGCGCGCGACGCGATGCCCGCAGGTGGAGAGGTGCGGATCGAGACGGAGATGCAGACCATCCGCGACGCTCTCGCCCGCGACCGGGTCAGCGTGGCGCCGGGCGCATATGTCGTCGTGCGGGTCACCGATTCCGGCATCGGCATCCCTGCCGACAAGCTGCCGAAGATTTTCGAGCCCTTCTTCACGACCAAGCGGCAGGGCGAGGGTACCGGCCTCGGTCTTTCGACCGCCTACGGAATCGTCAAGCAGACCGGCGGCTACATCTTCTGCGACAGCATCGAAGGCCAGGGAACGACCTTCACGCTCTATTTCCCCGCCAACGACCGCGCGGAACCGGCCGTGGAACCCGCGATCCAGGCGCCGCGCCGCGTCACGCGGACGGGCGAGGGTGTCGTGCTGCTCGTCGAGGACGAGGCCCCGGTCCGGGCCTTCGCCAGCCGCGCGCTGCGCCTGCGGGGCTATACCGTGATCGAGGCGGAGAATGCCGAGGAGGCGCTGCGGACGCTCGAGGACCGTTCGCTTGCGATCGACGTCTTCGTGACCGATGTGATCATGCCAGGCATGGATGGGCCAAGCTGGGTGCGCGAGGCGCTCAAGGAGCGGCCGAACACCCGCGTCGTGTTCGTTTCCGGCTATTCGGAAGAAAGCCTGACGGAAACGCGCGAACGGATTCCGAACTCGGTCTTCCTGCCGAAGCCCTTCTCGCTCGGCGAACTCACCGCGACGGTCCAGGGCCAGCTCCACTGAGGCGCTAAGGGTGCTCCACGAGGGCCTCGGCCCCTGAAGGGAGAGCGGACATCCGCGGTGCAGGCCCGTCGCGCCGGTTGCCGGACCGGCAGATGATCCGGAATAAGGGCCCGACGCTAGCGTTGCGTCCGCCCTCGGCCGCGGCACCGGGCTTTCGGTCGGGCACCGTCCCGCGATATTCCATGCGCCGCGCACCCCCCCCTGTCGATCCGCCTGTCGCGACTCCGGCCGACCGGCAGGCTGCGCGGGCGGCGCGATCAGGTGGGTCGCCCGGGCACGACAGGGTCAGCGGCCGAGCGAGGCGTAGAGCGCAAAGTCACGGCCGAATGCGTCGCGCAGGCGTGTCTCGATCGCCGGGGACAGGTCGGTCGCGCCCGGGGGCGAGACGTTCAGCCGCGGCAGCGTGATCTCGCAATCGAGCCGGTCCTCGAGGAAGCGCACGAAGCTCGCCATGTCGTCGTAGCGGAAAAGACGGTCCGCCCCCGGACCGCGCTCGGGCACCAGGAAGCGGCCCTGCGACCCGACATTGGCGAACTCGGGCTGGGGATCGGCGAGGTATCCCTCGACGAAGGCATCGAAGCTCAGCCCCTTCGTGCTCTTCTCCGGCGCCACCCCGCTTGCCCGTTGCCGGTAGCGATACCAGCTTCCGAGCCAGTCGATCGGCTCGCGCATCACCGCCACCACCATGAAATCCTCGTCGGCCGCCTTCTGGAGAAAGGGTGCGAGGTATTTCCAGTATCGATGCACGGAAGTGTGCTTCAATTCCGGAGGGCGCTGGATGACGACGCTGGCGAGGGGTTCCAGGGCGGCCTCGATGGCTGTCGTGCCTGTCTTCGGTGTCGCGAGATAGACGAGCCGCTGCTTCCAGAAGACGAGCATTGCAGACCTTTTTCCCTTTTCCCGCGGATTCGCCGGCGCCATTAACTAAACGTTTACCCAAAGGAGAAAAAGTCGATTTTCAGAAAATCCGGTTGAACTGTTCTTCTTTTGATCTCATAGATGCGAGAACAAGAGGCGAACACGAGCATGATTGCCGCGCCCACTGGCGTGTGAAATAAGGAACGGGACCATGGCAGTGACGAACCTTCTCGACATGAACGACAAGCGCTCCCCCGACAAGCAGAAGGCGCTCGACAGCGCGCTCGCCCAGATCGAACGGCAGTTCGGCAAGGGCTCGATCATGCGGCTGGGCGCGGGCAACCCGGTGATGGAGATCGAGGCGACCTCCACGGGCTCGCTCGGGCTCGACATCGCGCTCGGCATCGGCGGCCTGCCGAAGGGCCGGGTGGTGGAAATCTACGGACCGGAAAGCTCGGGCAAGACGACGCTGACGCTGCATGTCGTGGCCGAGGAACAGAAAAAGGGCGGCGTCTGCGCCTTCGTCGACGCCGAACATGCGCTCGATCCGCAATATGCGAAGAAGCTCGGCGTGAACCTCGACGAGTTGCTGATCAGCCAGCCCGACACCGGTGAACAGGCGCTGGAGATCGTCGACACGCTGGTGCGATCGGGCGCGGTCAGCCTCGTCGTGGTCGACTCGGTCGCGGCGCTGACGCCGAAGTCCGAGCTCGAGGGCGAGATGGGCGATTCGAGCGTGGGCGTCCATGCCCGCCTCATGAGCCAGGCGATGCGCAAGCTCACCTCCTCGATCAGCCGGTCGAACTGCATGGTGATCTTCATCAATCAGATCCGCATGAAGATCGGCGTGATGTTTGGCAGCCCCGAGACCACGACGGGCGGCAACGCGCTGAAGTTCTATGCCTCCGTCCGGCTCGACATCCGCCGCATCGGCTCGATCAAGGACCGCGAGGAAGTGGTCGGCAACACCACCCGCGTGAAGGTCGTGAAGAACAAGGTGGCGCCTCCCTTCAAGCAGGTCGAGTTCGACATCATGTACGGCGAGGGCATTTCGAAGACCGGCGAGCTCGTCGACCTCGGCGTGAAGGCCGGCGTGGTCGAGAAGTCGGGCGCCTGGTATTCCTACGGCGACGAGCGCATCGGCCAGGGGCGCGAGAATGCCAAGCAGTTCCTGAAGGACAATCCCGCCGTGGCGCACGAGATCGAGGACAAGATCCGCGCGAGCCACGGGCTCGACTTCGGCGCCTCGGACGAGGGTGGCGACGAGGTGATGGAAGCCTGACGGCCCCCGTCCAGCCCTTCACACGCAGCACGGGCGCGGCCGGATCGGCGGCGCCCGTTTCGTGTCCGGCGAGGGCGGGTCCCAAGGCCCGCCCGGATCACGCGCCCGGCCGCTGCCTCGCCGCGCCGCAGAATTGTGGACACGGGACCCGACACGGGATAACACGCCAAGGCCCTTCCCTTCGCCCGACGAGGCCCGCCCCGATGCCCAGCCTGAACGACATCCGTTCGACCTTTCTCGACTACTTCCGCCGCAACGACCACCGCGTCGTGGCCTCCTCGCCGCTTGTGCCGCGGAACGATCCGACGCTGATGTTCACCAACTCGGGCATGGTCCAGTTCAAGAACTGCTTCACCGGGGTCGAGAAGCGCGACTACGTCCGTGCGACCACGGCGCAGAAATGCGTACGCGCCGGCGGCAAGCACAACGACCTCGACAACGTGGGCTACACGGCGCGGCACCACACGTTCTTCGAGATGCTCGGCAACTTTTCCTTCGGCGACTACTTCAAGAAGGAAGCCATTCCCTTTGCCTGGGAGCTGATCACGAAGGACTTCGGGATCGACCCGAAGCGGCTGACGACCACCGTCTACCACACCGATGACGAAGCCTTCGCGATCTGGCGGAAGGTGGGCGTGCCGGAGGGGCGGATCATCCGCATCGACACCGACGACAATTTCTGGCGCATGGGCCCGACCGGCCCATGTGGCCCCTGCACCGAGATCTTCTACGATCACGGTGACCGTATCTGGGGCGGCCCGCCCGGCTCGGCGGAGGCGGACGGCGACCGGTTCATCGAGATATGGAACCTCGTCTTCATGCAGAACGAGCAGATGGCCGACGGCACGCTGCGGGTGCTCGACATGCAGTCGATCGACACCGGCATGGGGCTGGAGCGGATCGGCGCGCTTTTGCAGGGCAAGCACGACAACTACGACACCGACCTCATGCGGAGCCTCATCGAAGCCTCGGCGCACGGCACCTCGACCGATCCGGACGGGCCGGGCAAGGTGCATCACCGGGTCATCGCCGATCATCTGCGCTCCACCTCCTTCCTCATCGCCGACGGGGTCATGCCCTCGAACGAGGGGCGCGGCTATGTGCTGAGGCGGATCATGCGGCGGGCGATGCGGCACGCGCATCTCCTGGGCGCCGAGGAGCCGCTGATGCACCGGCTGGTGCCGGCGCTCGTCCGCCAGATGGGCGCCGCCTATCCCGAGCTTGTCCGCGCCGAGGCGTTGATCGGCGAGACGCTGAAGCTCGAGGAGAGCCGGTTCAAGCAGACGCTCGACCGTGGCCTGAGGCTACTGGACGACGAGTTGGCCAGGCTCGGCGAGGGCCAGCCGCTTCCCGGCGCCGCGGCGTTCAGGCTTTATGACACCTACGGCTTTCCCCTTGACCTCACGCAGGACGCGCTGCGCGAGAAGGGCCGCACTGTCGATGTCGCGGGCTTCGACCACGCGATGCAGGAACAGCGTGCCAAGGCGCGCGCGGCCTGGGCCGGCTCGGGCGAGACGAAGGACGCCGCGATCTGGTACGACCTCGCCGAAAGGCACGGTGCGACGGAATTCCTCGGCTACGACACCGAGACGGCGGAGGGCCAGGTTGTCGCGCTCGTCGCCGACGGCGCCGAGATCGGTGCGGCCGCGACCGGCGCGAAGGTCCAGATCGTCGTCAACCAGACGCCCTTCTACGCCGAGGCCGGCGGGCAGGTCGGCGACACCGGCCTCATCCGCACCGATACCGGCATGGCGACCGTCACCGATACGAGGAAGTCGGCCGGGGTCTTCATCCACCTCGCCGAGGTGACGGAGGGCGAGATCGCGCGCGGCCAGCCGGCGAAGCTCGAGGTGAACCACGCCCGGCGCACGGCGATCCGCGCAAATCATTCGGCGACGCATCTTCTGCACGAGGCGCTGCGGCGCGCGCTTGGGGACCACGTCGCGCAGCGCGGCTCGCTCAACGCCGAGGACCGGCTGAGGTTCGACTTCAGCCATTCCAGGGCGATGACGCCGGCGGAACTGGCGACCGTCTCGGTCGAGGTGAACGACTTCATCCGCCAGAACTCCGCGGTCGAGACGCGGATCATGACGCCCGACGACGCCCGTGCGATTGGCGCGCAGGCGCTTTTCGGCGAGAAGTATGGCGACGAGGTGCGGGTCGTCTCGATGGGCCGTCTCGCGGGTTCGGCGAAGGGCGCGGACGGGGCCACCTATTCGCTGGAGCTTTGCGGCGGCACCCATGTCGCACGCACCGGCGACATCGGCGCCTTCGTCTGCCTCGGCGACAGCGCCTCCGCCGCGGGGGTGCGGCGGATCGAGGCGCTGACGGGCCAGGCGGCGCTGGATCACCTGAACGCGCATGGCACGCGGCTGGCGGAGATCGCGGCGGCGCTGAAGGCCCAGCCGGCCGAGGTGGTGGACCGCGTGCGCGCGCTGATCGACGACCGCAAGGCGCTTCAGAACGAGGTGGCACAGCTTCGCCGCGACCTCGCGATGGGGGGCGGTGCGACGGGCGGGGCCGAGGCGAGGGAAGTTGGCGGCGTGAAGTTCCTTGCGCAGACCGTCGCGGGCGTCTCGGGCAGGGACCTGCCGGCGATCGTCGATGAGTTGAAGGCGCGCGTGGGCTCGGGCGTCGTGCTCGTCGTTGCCGATACCGGGGGCAAGGCCGCCGTCGCGGCCGGGGTCACGGCGGACCTGACGGACCGGCTTTCCGCGGTGGCGATCGTCAAGGCGGCGGCCGAGGCGCTCGGCGGCAAGGGCGGGGGCGGGCGGCCGGACATGGCCCAGGCCGGCGGCGCGGATGCGTCGAAGGCGGAAGATGCGGTGAGGGCCGCCGAAGCGGTGATCGGAGGAGCAGCATGAGCGCGACGAAGGGGGCGTTCTGGATCGCCCATGTGAAGGTCACGGATGCCGAGGCCTATGGCCGCTATGCCGCCCTCGCGGGGCCCGCGATCGCCAAGCACGGCGGGGTCTTCCTCGCCCGCGGCGGGCGCTACGTCCAGCTCGAGGGTAACGACCGGCCGCGCAACGTCGTGGCGCGCTTCCCCTCGCTCGAGGCGGCGGTGGAATGTTACCACAGCCCGGAGTACCAGACGGCCCTTGCGCATGCCAGGGGCGCCGCGGAGCGCGACCTGATGGTGGTCGAGGAATCCTGATCCCGCTCGGGGCGGATTGACGCCCGTGGGCTCTGCGCGGTATCGTTCCGGCCAACAAGGCAAGGGAAAATAAACCCTTTTGCGGCAAGGCTGAGCAGGCGGGGCCCGGAGGCAGCAGTGACGATCCTCAAGACGATGGCGGGGGCCTGACCCATGTGCCGTTGGGCCGCCTACACGGGCGAGCCGATCTTCCTCGAGGAGATCGTGTGCCGGCCCGGGCATTCGCTCATCCACCAGAGCCACGGCGCGACGGAAGCGAAGTCGGCGATCAACGCCGACGGCTTCGGCCTTGCCTGGTACGGCGAGCGGGAGGAACCGGGGCTTTTCCGCGACATCCTGCCGGCCTGGTCGGACCCGAACCTGCGCTCGCTGACGGCGCAGGTGAAATCGCATCTCTTCCTCGCCCATGTCCGCGCCTCGACCGGGACGGCGACGAGCCGCAACAACTGCCATCCCTTCGCGGTGGGAGCCTGGGCCTTCATGCACAACGGCCAGATCGGCGGCTACGACAGCTTCCGCCGCGACGCCGAGATGCTGATCCCGGACCATCTCTATCCGCACCGCAAGGGCGCGACCGACAGCGAGGCCCTGTTCCTCGTGGCGCTCGGCGAGGGACTCGCCGAGGACCCGAAAGGCGCGCTCGAACGGGCGACGGCGGCGATGGAGGCGCTGTCGCGTACCAAGGGCGCGGCCCCGCACGTCCGCATGACGGTCGCCTTCACCGACGGCCGGCGTCTTTATGCCGTGCGCTACGCGACCGACGACGCGGCGCCCTCGCTCTACCACCGCTGGTCTGACACCCGCGCCGGCCGCGCCGTGGTCTCCGAGCCGCTCGACGCCGGCCAGTGCTGGGAGCCGATCCCGCCCGGCAGTTTCTGCACCTTCGACGGCACCGAGGTGCGCGTGGAGCCCTTCGTGCCGCGATGCCGGAGCCGCGCCGCCTCCCGCCGGAGCCGCGCCGCCTGAGCGGGTTTCCAGGCGGCGTCCGTCACGCCCATGTCGTTTTCGCCCGCGAGATGACGCAATCCGCAGCCGTGCCCGCGCGATTGGCAGTAAAACGAGGACCAGCCAGACGGACAGAGGAGGCGCGCATGAACGAAGTGGCGGAAGGTCGTCGGGCCCGGGGCGGTGGCGGCGCGGCAAGGCGGGCCGAGCGGACGGCGGTGCGCATCGAGGTTGCGAAGTTCATCGAGCGCAACATTCCCAATCTCGAAGTCCTGAACGAAGAGGCGCTGGCGATCATCGAGGCGAATGCCGAGACGGTGCTGGAGGAGATCGGCGTCAACTTCGTCGAGAATCCGGGCGCGCTCGCGCTCTGGAGGGCCGCCGGCGCCGATGTGCAGGGCGAGCGGGTGCGCATCCCGAAGGGCCTCGCGCGCCAGCTCTGCCGGACCGCGCCCTCGTCCTATGTCCAGCACGCGCGCAATCCCGAACGCAGCGTGACCGTGGGGGGCAGGGGCCTTGTGCTCGCGCCGGTCTATGGCCCGCCCTTCGTCCGCGACGCTGACGGCGGTCGCCGCTATGCGACGATCGAGGATTTCCGCAAGTTCGTGAAACTCGGCTACATGTCTAAATGGCTGCACCATTCCGGGGGCACGGTCTGCGAACCGACCGACGTGCCGGTGAACAAGCGCCACCTCGACATGCTGATGGCGCACATGACGCTTTCCGACAAGCCCTACATGGGCTCGGTGACGGAACCCTCGCGCGCCGAGGATTCGGTGGCGATGTCGGAGATTCTCTTCGGCGGCCTCGACGGCCGCACGGTGATGACCTCGCTCATCAACATCAACTCGCCGCTGACCTTCGACGGCATCATGATGGGGGCGCTCGAAGTCTATGCGAAGGCCAACCAGGCCGCGATCATCTCGCCCTTCATCGTCGGTGGCGCGATGGCGCCGGTGACGGTGGCGGGCACGCTGACGCAGGTCCTGGCCGAGGTGCTGGCGGGGGTGGCCTATAGCCAGCTCGTCCGCGCCGGCGCGCCGGTGATCTTCGGCGCCTTCGTCACCTCGATCGACATGAACTCCGGCGCGCCGACATTCGGCACGCCCGAGGCGAGCCTGATCACCTATGGCGCCGGTCAGCTTGCCCGGCGCCTGGGCCTTCCCTACCGTTCGGCCGGCGCCTTCTGCGGCTCGAAGCTGCCCGATGCGCAGGCGGCATACGAGAGCGCCAACAGCCTCAACATGGGGCTCCTGGCGGGGGTCAACTTCATGCTGCACGCCTGCGGCTGGCTCGAAGGGGGGCTGGTGTCCTCGTTCGAGAAGTTCGTCATGGACGCCGATCAGCTCGGCGTCCTCCATGGCCTCGCCAAGGGTATCGACCTCAGCGAGAACGGCCAGGCGATGAATGCGATCCGCGAGGTGGGACCGGGCGGGCACTACCTCGGGTGCGCCCATACCCAGGCGAATTTCAAGGAAGCATTCTGGCGGACCGAGCTTCTGGACTACAAGCCCTACGAAACCTGGGAAGAGGAGGGCGGCCGCGACACCGTGGCGCTTGCCCGCGTGCGGGTCGAGAAGCTTCTCGCCGACTACCGCAAGCCCGACATCGACCCTGCGGTGGAAGAGGCGCTGGAGGCGTTCGTGGCGCAGAAGAAGGCTTCCATGCCCGACGCCTTCATGTGATTCTTCGCACACTCCGGGTGCAATACGGGCCGCCCCGATCGGGGCGGCCCGTCTGGTTTCAGACTGCCTCCGTGCGGGGCAGGAGCCGCACTTCGGCCATCATCGCGATCAGAAGCTCGATGTGGCGCACGAAGCTGTAGGAGGCATCTCCCGACAGCCGGATCGTCTCGAGCCGCTCCTCCTCGGCCAGAAGCTCGCTCAGGGCGCGTTCGGGCGCCGGCGCGTGGGAAGATCGCATCAGCCGGCGAAGGTCGCGCGACCGGCTGTAGTCCGAGACCCCGGCGCGCGCAGCGCGCACAAGCAGGCGCGGACGGCGCAGGTCGCTGACGAGAGTCATGAGATCGGGCATCGAGGTCTCCTGGGGTGATACAACCGCAGGATGAAACAGGGGGGAGCGATGTTGCGGATTGTCGCTATCCTGCGTCCGCAAACTTCAGCCAGATTTATGAATTCGAAAGAAATATGGCCGCTGGGCGCCGCTTTAACGAACAGGTAACGGAATCAACCAAGGGTTGCGCCATATTCTGGTTAAGGCGGCGTGAAGCGTCGCGACAAATCGGTGAGACATGACGGTAATGACACCCCCGCCGGCGGCGCTGCCCGCCTGGCTGCCGGATAACGCGCGGCTCTATCTTCGCCACATCGAAGAAGGGCTGTCGATCCGTGCGATAGCCAGGGCCGAGGGATGCCACCCCTCGACGGTCCTGCGAAAGCTCCGCGTCTGCGAGAACCGCCGGGACGACCCTCTGATCGACGAGGCGCTCACCCGCCTCGGCGAACTGCATCTTCATCAGCGCGGAATCGCCCGCCCTCAGGATTGCCTGCCCCCGAACTCACTTCACGAAGGAACCAGCCTCATGTCTGCACCGCTCCGTCATACAAGCTCCGCCGTCGCCGATGCGGCCACCGTCGACCGCGAGGCCAGGCGCATCCTGCGTCGGCTCTGCGAGGTCGGCGCCATCCTCGTCGTTGCACCCGAGATGGACAAGGCCGTGGTGCTCAAGGGCACGGTGCGGACGGCCGTGGTGGACCGGCACGTGGCGCAGGCTTTTGCCGTCAAGGACTGGATCGCGATGAAGTCCCAGGGCCGTGTCACTACCTACGAGATCACCGGAACCGGGCGCACGGCGCTGAAACGGCTTCTGGCGGAAGAGGAGAGCCGCCGCGTACCGGGGTTCGCCGAGGCGCAGACGCCCTTCGGCGACCAGCACCGCATCTGGGGCGAGCGCGCGGTGATGGAGCCGGGGGCGAGCACGCCGCGGCGCATGCGCTACAACCTCGCGGAAAGTCCGCTCGACGTGCTCGCCCGCCGGAAGGAGAAGGACGGGGCCCCCTTCCTGACACCGGACCTTGTGGCCGCCGGCGAACGGCTCCGCGAGGACTTCGAACTGGCACAGATGGGGCCGCGCGTCGCGCAGAACTGGGACCGGTTCCTGACGGCGGGGGCAGACCGCGGCGGCTTTGCGCCCGGAGGGTCCGGCAGCGGATCGGCCAAGGCGCGCGACCGCGTCGCCCTGGCGCTGCGCGACCTCGGGCCCGGCCTTGGCGACATGGTGCTCAGGTGCTGCTGCTTTCTCGAAGGGCTCGAAGCGGCCGAGAAGCGCATGGGCTGGTCGGCGCGCTCGGGCAAGATCGTGCTCAGGATCGCGCTGCAACGCCTGAAGCGCCACTATGACGAAGCCTATGGCGGCAAGACGCCGCTGATCGGTTGAAGCCGGGTCCCGATACTACGGGGGCGCGGTTGTGCCGGCGCCCGCGACAACTGGCCCCGAAGCGTCTAGTTGGCGTCGGCCCGGGTCGCGCCGGCAGAATGCAGGAGCCCTGCAAGCGCGCCGCCCGCCAGAGGCGCGACGATGAAGACCCAGAGATCGGCGAGCGCCTTGCCGCCGGCGAAAAGCGCCGGGCCGATCGAGCGGGCAGGGTTGACCGATACGCCGGTGACATTGATCCCGACCAGGTGGATGCCCGTCAGCGTCAGGCCGATCGCCAGCCCCGCCATTGCCGCCGGCGCGCCGGCCTGGGTCGCACCCAGGATGACCGTGACGAAGAGGAAGGTCGCGACCGCCTCGAAGAGAAGCGCGGCAGAGAGCGAGTACTCGCCGAGGTAGCCCGCGCCATAGCCGTTCTGGCCAAGCCCGTCGACGGCGACCGCGTAGTCTGCCTTGCCGCTTGCGATCGTCAGGATCACGAGCGCGCCGAGGATCGCGCCCAGGGTCTGCGCAATCGCATAGCCGAGGAACTCACCCCCCGTCATCCGGCCGGCGGTGACCATGCCGAGCGAGACGGCGGGGTTGAGATGCGCCCCCGAGATCGCGCCAAGCCCGTAGGCCGCGGCGACGATCGACAGGCCGAAGGCGAGGGCGATGCCATGCATCCCTATCTGTTCGCCCATAAGGACGGCCGAGCCGACCCCGAAGAAGACGAGAATGAAGGTGCCGATAGCCTCGGCCACGAGCTTCTTGGACATGATCCGACCCCTTTTCTGCAGGGCCGGCCTGCGGCCGCGCTCCCACGTTGTCCTTTGCGAAAAAAGAGCCTATCTGGGAGCAGACCCGTTGCAAGGGGGAATAATCCATGCGCGACCTCAATCTGCCCGGCCAGCGGCACCCGGAGAAGGCTCACCGCGCCGACCAGGCACAGCCGCAGAAGCCGGCATGGATCCGCGTCAAGGCGCCGACCTCGGCCGGCTACAAGCAGACGCGCGACATCCTTAAGTCGAACCGGCTGGTGACGGTCTGCGAGGAGGCGGGCTGCCCGAACGTCGGCGAATGCTGGAGCCATGGGCACGCCACCATGATGATTATGGGCGAGATCTGCACACGCGGCTGCACCTTCTGCAACGTCGCGACCGGCCGGCCCGATGCGCTTGACGCCTTCGAGCCGGGCCGGGTCGCCCATGCGGTCGAGACGCTGGGGCTCGCGCATGTCGTCATCACCTCGGTGGACCGCGACGACCTCGCCGACGGAGGGGCGGAGCATTTCGCCCAGACGATCCGCGCGGTGCGCCACCGGAGCCCGGCGACGACCATCGAGGTTCTGGTGCCCGACTTCCTGAAATGCGCCCCTGAGGCGCTGGAAACCGTTCTGGCGGCGCGCCCCGACGTCTTCAACCACAACCTTGAGACGGTACCGGGCCTCTATCCCGAGGTGCGGCCGGGCGCGCGCTACTTCCACTCGCTCCGCCTCCTCCAGCGGGTGAAGGAGCTTGATCCGGCGATGTTCACCAAGTCCGGAATCATGGTGGGCCTCGGCGAGGACCGGCAGTCGGTCCTGCAGGTGATGGACGACATGCGCGCCGCGGACGTGGATTTTCTCACCATCGGCCAGTATCTCCAGCCGACACCGAAGCACCATCGGGTCGACCGCTTCATTACGCCCGACGAGTTCAAGGGCTACGAGACGGCAGCCTACGGCAAGGGTTTCCTGATGGTCTCGGCCACGCCGCTGACGCGGTCGTCCTATCACGCGGGCGAGGATTTCACACGGCTGCGGGAAGCGCGGCTCGCCAAGCTCGGGCGCGGCTGACAGAAGCTTGGCGATTCGGGCGTGATGCCCGCGTCCTAGCGGCGGGGGCGGTGATCGGCCTGCCCCGGGGCCATGCCGGGACAGGGGAAGTTCAGGGCCGCTCAGCCACGGGCGCGGCGCCCGCCGCGCCGGCCCGAGGCGGCGCTGGATTGGGCAGCGGATGCTTCGGCAAAGGTCATGCCCCCCTCGACGGCTTCGAGCACCTTCGAGAAGCGGATCCACTCGCCGCCGTTCGGATCGTGGTTCATCAGGAAGTTCGCCGCGCGGATCGCCTCCATCTCCACCGACCGGACAGGGTTCATGATAGCGGAGGTCATGCCGGCGCCGATCGCCATCGGCAGGAAGGCCGCGTTGATGCCGTGCCGCTGCGGCAGGCCGAAGGAGATGTTGGAGGCGCCGCAGGTGGTGTTGCAGCCCAGTTCCTCGCGCAGGCGCTTGACCAGCGTGAAGACCTGCCGCCCGGCGGTCCCCAGTGCGCCGACCGGCATCACCAGGGGATCGACGACGATATCATGCGCCGGGATGCCGAAATCGGCGGCGCGCTCGACGATCTTCTTGGCGACCGCAAATCGCACATCAGGGTCCATCGAGATGCCGGTGTCGTCGTTCGAGATCGCCACGACCGGCACGTTGTATTTCTTGACTAGCGGCAGGACGAGTTCCAACCGGTCCTCCTCGCCCGTGACCGAGTTCAGGAGGGGACGGCCCTGGCAGGACTCGAGCCCGGCCTGAAGTGCGCCCGGAACCGAGGAGTCGATACACAAGGGAATGTCCACAAGTCCTTGAATAAGTTCGATCATCTTCCGCATCAAGGGGGGCTCGGTCTCGTTCGGGTTGGGGTTGGAGTTGTAGACGACGCCGGCATTGACGTCGAGCACCATGGCCCCGCAGGCGACCTGTTCGAGCGCGTCCTTTTCCACGGTGGTGAAATCGCCCGCCTCAAGCTCGGCGGCGAGCTTCTTGCGCCCGGTGGGGTTGATCCTCTCGCCGATCACGCAGAACGGCTCGTCAAAGCCGATGACGACGGTTTTCGATTTCGATTCAAGTACAGTGCGGGTCATTCTTCCACCAGTTTCTCAAGCTTGGGAGGCCGGGACGGCAGATTTGCCGCCATGCTCGATGGCCCAGGTTGCGTTGGTCTTGATCCCGCCGAGCGGGAAGAAATGCACCGCCTCGATCCCGAACTCCGGATGCGCGGCCTTGTGTGCCGCAAGTTCGGCGACGAAGTCGTTGGGTTCATAGGGCAGAAGCAGTTTCGTCACGTCCATGGCGCGCTTCTGCAGGACGCGGAGCGAAGGGCCGACGCCGCAGGCGATGGCGAACTTGATGAGGGTCTGGAGCTTTGCCGGGCCCGCGACGCCGATGTGAACCGGCAGACGGATGCCTTCCGCGTTCAGCCGGTTCACCCAGTCGATCACCGGTTTCGCCTCGAAGCAGAACTGCGTGGCCATGGCCATCTTCGCGTCGGTGCGCTCGGCGAAGGCCTGCTTCCAGCGGGCGGCCTCCATCACCATTCGGTCGGATCCGTCCGGGTCGATGTCCTTGTTGCCTTCCGGGTGGCCGGCGACATGGAGCCGCTCGAACCCGTCGAAGAGGCCGGTTTCCAGCATCTGCATGGAGGAATCGAACTCCCCCGCCGGCTGGGCGACGCCGCCCGCGAGCATGAGGCCCTGCTTCACATCCGCCTCGCCCCGGTAGCGGGCGATCCAGTCGGCGAGCATCGCCTTGTCCCGGATGATCCGCGCGGGGAAGTGCGGCATGACCGGAAATCCCTCGGCGTGGAGCCGCTTCGCGGTCGCCACCATTTCCTCGATGGGCGTGCCGTCGATATGGGCGATGTAGACGCGGGTGCCCTTCGGCAGAAGGTCGCGGAAGTTCTCGACCTTCTCGGCGGTGCGGGGCATCACCTCGATCGAAAACCCTTTCAGGAAGGCCTCGACGGCGGCCGGCGTAGCCGCGGGTTCGGCCGGGGTTTCCTTGCGGCGGAAGTTCAGAAGCGCCATTGCCTTGCTCCACATCTCTCGGGGTGTCACGCCCAGCCATCGTTCGCTATAAGCGCCCTGAGGCGCTCGGTGTCGTGTTCGGCGTCGATCCGCGCCGCCTCGGCTTCGGCCACAGCGCCGTCCTCGCCCGGAACCTCGTAGGGTGCGGCCTTCCGCCATTCGGCGAGATAGGCGTCGGTACCGGCCGCGCCCACTTTCATGGCGCAGCGGTCAATCGCCTGTTCGAACCGCTCAGGCAGGGGTTTCTTCACGCCCCGGCGCCCCGAGCCGACGATGACCTGGGCCGGAATGTCGCGCCAGTAGACGATGGTGACCGATGCCATGTCGAATCCCTTTCGGCTCGCGCCTTCAATACTCCCCGCTCCGCGACACGCGATGACGGTTTTCGACATCATGCGGGGCCGGAGCGACCTGCCATCAATGCATACCCGGGTCTTGTCCGGCGGGCCATGGCGGCCTGCTTGAAAAATCCTCAGCATGAGCATGAGGGCGAACGCGGTGGGCGGCTTGCGCCGCGGCGGACCGGCGACTAGATTGGTGGCAACTTCACATCGGAGGGCGCGCAGATGGCGCCCAGGCGTCCAGGGGGCGCAGGTGTGTTCCCGCGGTCGGTCGAGCCGCCCAGCGCCCCGAGGCCGGATCCGGCGCAGCTCTATGCGGCGCTGGATCTCGGCACCAACAGTTGTCGGATGCTGATTGCCCAGCCGAAGGGCAGCCAGTTCCATGTCGTCGACAGCTTTTCGAAATCCGTCCAGCTTGGCCTCGGGCTCGAAGCGTCGGGCCGGCTATCGCGCGCCTCGATGGCGCGCACTGTCCAGGCGCTGCAGATCTGTCGCCGCAAGATCGAGCAGCACGAGGTCAAGCGGATGCGGCTGGTGGCGACCGAAGCGTTCCGGCGGGCGAAGAACGCGGGCGAATTCCTGCGCGTCATCACCCGTGAGACGGGCCTGCCGCTTGAGATCATCCAGCCGGAGGAAGAGGCGCGGCTCGCCGTGGTGTCCTGTGCGCCCCTGGTTTCCACCCGGACCGAGCAGCTTCTGGTCGTCGATATCGGCGGCGGCTCGACCGAGCTTGTGTGGACCGACCTTTCCGCCGTGCCGAGGGCCGAGCGGCCGCGCGCGATCATGCGCCTTCATGCCGGCTTCCACCCGGCGGAAAGCCCGTTTCCCGCCGCCAAGGTCGTGGACTGGATCTCGGTCCCGCTTGGCGTCGCCACGCTGAAGGACCAGTTTTCGGACGTGGAGGACGACGCGGCGCGATTTGCGCTGATGAGCTGGTATTTCGAGGAGAACCTCGCGGATTTCTCGCCCTACAATGCGAGCCAGCCGCGCGAGGGCTTCCAGATCATCGGCACGAGCGGGACGGTGACCACCGTGGCCGCAAGCCACCTGGGGCTGAAGCGCTACGACAGGACGAAGGTGGACGGTCTGAGGATGACCTCGGACCAGATCGACAGGGTGATCCGCGACTATCTCGCGATGGGTCCGGCCGGGCGGCGCGACGATCCCAGGATCGGGCGCGACCGTCACTCGCTGATCATGTCGGGGGCGGCGATCCTGCAGGCGCTGATGCGGATATGGCCGACCGACCGGCTCTCGGTCGCCGACCGCGGGCTGAGGGAAGGGCTTCTCTACGCGCAGATGTCCGCCGACGGCGTGCTGGAAGACGGGCCGTTCTGACGCGCGCTCTTCGTCGGCGGCACGATTGCGGCGAGGGCGCGCAGTGAGTATCTGGTCCGCAGGCAAAGCGGAACCCGCCGGGAGGCGAGACATGGCGAAGACACCTTCCGGCACGACATCGGGGCGCGGCCAGCGCGACCTCAAGGTGCGGGTGAAGACCGCCAAGGGGCGCAAGCTCTCCTCGACGCTCTGGCTCGAACGGCAGCTCAACGATCCCTATGTGCAGCGCGCGAAGAAGGAAGGTTACCGGGGCAGGGCGGCCTACAAGATACTCGAACTCGACGACAGGTTCCGTTTCCTCGTTCCCGGTGCCCGGGTCGTCGACCTCGGCTGTGCGCCGGGCGGCTGGTGCCAGGTCGCGGCGGAGCGGGTGAACGCGCTCGGCCAGAAGCCGGGCAAGAAGGTTGGCCGGGTTCTCGGCATCGACCTGCAGGAGGTGGAGCCGATCGCGGGGGCAGAGATTCACCAGCTCGACTTCCTTTCGGACGGGGCGGACGAACAGGTGAAGTCATGGCTCGGCGGTCGCGCCGACGTGGTCATGTCGGACATGGCCGCCGCGGCCTCGGGCCACAAGGGCACCGATCACCTGAGGATCATCGCGCTCTGCGAGGCCGCCGCCGGGTTCGCCTTCGATGTGCTCGAAGAGGGCGGCACCTTTGTCGCCAAGGTGCTTGCCGGGGGGGCGGAGAACGAGCTTCAGGGGCTTCTGAAACGCGCCTTCACCAAGGTCGCCAACGTCAAGCCGCCGGCGAGCCGGTCCGACAGTTCCGAGAAGTTCGTGGTCGCGACCGGGTTCCGCGGCGTGCCCGGGGACCGCAGCCTCACGGACTGACGCTGAGGCAGACGCCCTCGGCCGTCACGATCGCGGGGGCGCCGCAGTGGAAGAGGTGGTAGGTCACCATCGTCACCGGCTGCCGGACGACGCCCGGGCGCCCGAGAAGGTCGCGCGCGCGCCGGAACTCCTGGGCGTAGGGCGAGGCGCCGACGTTCACCAACTGCTGCGGCGAGACGATCAGGTCCCGCTCGGGCCGGCCGGGGCCGAAGGTGCCCGCCGGGATGCGGACCGGGAGCGCATCGGGGTTCTCCCCAAGGAATTCCTCGTCGAGGCGGATACGATCGACCCATTCGACCAGCGCGAGGCTGCCTGCCTGCGTCCTGAGCGGGTCGCGCCGGTGCAGCGCCTGAACCGGCAGGTCGCCGAACGATGTCGTCACGCGGACGTTGTCGCACAGTCCGGGCAGGTGCCACTGGATCGGTTCTGAGCGTTTCGGGCGATTGCGTCGGGCAGCGGGGGCGGCGGGCGGTACCGGCATGGCCGACAGCCGGCCGATGATGGGGTCAATATACTCGTTATTCATAACTCTCTCAGTCTGACGATCTCCGGTCCGTCTGCCGGGGCTGGGAACGCCCCGGCAGGAAGACCTCCGGCGCGATCGGCCGGATCCACTCGAACGCAAACAAACATACTCATACGCAAAACCGCGCGGCCACGTGCCGCTAACGAACGCTTAGGTAAATGATCGCTGAATCTGGCACTCGCGCGACGGTTTTTTGCAATATAGAGGCATGGTTAGCGGTGCGCGCGAGGCGTTCGGGGCCGGTGCTTCATGACAAACCGGAAACAATCGCATCCCGCGCCTTCGCAGAATCGCCGTCTTGCGAATGTCCCGATTTCAGACTGTTGCCGCGCACCGGCAGATCACTACCGGAGGATGAGCGAAATTATGGCGCTACCGTGTCTTGCACTCGTAGCCACGGCCGGGACAGTTCGTTTCCGTGGTCCGATGCCGGTCCGAAATGGAACCAGTCCCGCCCGGTGACGCCGATTCTCGGGGGCGGTCATACGGAGTGCCGCGGCCCCCCCCCGCCATCGCCGCCATCAGCGCCGACGGGTGCGATATCGGGTCAGGCCCGCGTGATCGGCATCGGCACCGGGGAAGCCCTCGACGCGCGGCGCGGAAGCGAATAGCCTCCGCCTTCAAGGCGTGGCCGTCCTGGGTGTCCGGTTCCGGTTCGCTCACGGGGCCCGCGCGTCGATCGACGGCCGCGCCGGCGTTGATCCCGGTCAATGCCGGACGCGGCGCTCCGACGGATGATGACCCGCATTGGGCCGCCGGAGCCGCCCCGCTATCCGCAAGGGACACCGGGGCGGCAGTCCGCACGGCCACACCAGGAAGGAGAAGGAAATGCCGAACACCAAGTCGCTCCTCGCAGCAGCACTCCTCGGCACCGCGATTGTCCATCCCGCGGTCGCGGAAACGACGCTGAACGCGCTCTTCATGGCGCAGGCCGCCTACAGCGAGGCCGACGTCCGGGCGATGACGGACGCGTTTGCCGCCGCCAATCCCGACATAAAGGTGAACCTGGAGTTCGTTCCCTACGAGGGCCTCCACGACAAGACCCTGCTCGCCCTCGGATCGGGGTCGGGCTACGACGTCGTGCTCTTCGACGTGATATGGCCGGCCGAGTTCGCCACGAACAACGTGCTCGTCGATGTCTCCGACCGGATCACGCAGGAGATGAAGGACGGGGTTCTTCCGGGCGCCTGGACCACCGTCGAATACGACGGCAAGCGCTACGGGATGCCGTGGATCCTCGACACCAAGTATCTTTTCTACAACAAGGACATCCTCGCGCAGGCCGGAATCTCGGCACCGCCGACGACCTGGGCGGAGCTTTCCGCGCAGGCGCAGGCCATCAAGGACAAGGGCATCCTCGATCATCCCATCGTCTGGAGCTGGGCCCAGGCCGAGGCGGCGATCTGCGACTACACCACGCTGGTCAGCGCCTATGGCGGCTCGTTCATCGCCGATGGCAAGCCGGCCTTCCAGTCGGGCGGAGGGCTCGAGGCGCTGCAGTACATGGTCGACAGCTACAACTCGGGCCTGACCAATCCGAACTCCAAGGAATACCTGGAGGAGGACGTTCGCCGCGTCTTCCAGAACGGCGAGGCAGCCTTTGCACTGAACTGGACCTACATGTACAACCTCGCCAACGATCCGAAGGAAAGCAAGGTCGCGGGCAAGGTGGGCGTCGTGCCGGCGCCGGGGGTCGAGGGCAGAAGCACGGTTTCGGCCGTCAACGGCTCGATGGGCCTGGGCATCACCACGACCAGTCAGCATCCCGACGAGGCGTGGAGCTACATCACCTTCATGACCTCGCAGGCCACGCAAAATGCCTATGCGCGCCTCAGCCTGCCGATCTGGACCAGTTCCTACGACGATCCGGCCGTCACCGCGGAACAGGACGACATGATCGCGGCGGCCAAGATCGGGCTCGCGGCGATGTATCCGCGGCCGACCACGCCGGGCTATCAGGAAATGTCGGCCACCCTCCAGCAGGCCATCCAGGAGGCTCTCCTCGGTCAGGCCAGCCCGGCCGACGCACTCGCCGCGGCAGCGGAGGGCGGGCTCTGACCGGCGACGACTTGCAGGGCGGCGGCGCGTGCTGCCGTCCTGACCCGCGCGACCGGAATGCAAGATACGGAAGGTCGTGCCGATGAGTGCTGGCCTGACGCCGATGCGGGCATGGCTTCTGATGCTGCCGCTTCTCGCGGTGATGCTCGGGGTGATCGGATGGCCCTTCGTCGACACGCTGCGTCTTTCCTTCACCGATGCGCGGCTGGTCGGTACCGGGGGCGACTACGTCGGGTTTGCGAACTATGACCGGCTCTTCGCCAGCCGCGCCTTCTGGCGCGCCTTTGTCGTCACGACGGAGTTCGCGGTCGTCTCCGTGTTCATCGAGATGGTCCTCGGCGTCCTGGTGGCCCTGCTCCTCTACCAGAGCTTCCGCGGGAGAAATGTCCTTCGCGCGTTGCTGATCCTGCCCTGGGCCCTGCCGACGGTCGTCAACGCCCTCCTGTGGCGGCTCATCTACAACCCCGAATATGGCGCCCTGAACGCCGCGCTGGTGCAGACCGGGCTGCTTGACGTCTACCGGTCGTGGCTTGGCGATCCGAACAGTGCGCTCGTCGCGCTGATCGTCGCGGATGCCTGGAAGAACTTCCCGCTCGTCGCGCTCATCTCGCTCGCGGCACTCCACGCGGTGCCGCACGACATCAGGGCGGCGGCCATCGTCGACGGGGCGGGCGCGCTTTCGCGCTTCCGCTATGTGATCCTGCCCTATCTTGCGGGGCCGCTCATGGTCGCGCTGGTGCTGCGCACGATCGAGGCCTTCAAGGTGTTCGACATCATCTGGGTGATGACGCGCGGCGGCCCGGCCAACAGCACGCGGACGCTGTCGATCCTCGTCTACCAGGAGGCGTTTTCGTTCCAGCGGGCGGGCTCGGGTGCATCGCTGGCGCTCATCGTCACGCTGGCGGTCACTGTGCTCGCGGTCGCCTATGCGGCGCTGATCCGGAAATCGGCCGGGGCGCGATTCTGATGGAAAGGCAGAACCCAGGTTTCACGGTCTTTCTCTACCTCTGCGCGGCTCTGCTCGCGCTGATGATCCTCGCCCCCTTCGGCTGGCTCTTCGTGATGAGCATTTCGTCGACGTCTGACCTCATTTCCAAGCCGCTCCGGTGGTGGCCGGAGCAAAGCGACTGGTCACGCTACCGCATCCTCTTCGACACGACGCCCAACACGCATGGCGCCGCGCTGATGGCGGCGCTCGGAAACAGCGTCAAGGTGGCGGCCATCGCGACGGTGGCTGCACTCGCGGTCTCGGTACCGGCAGGATGGGCCGTCTCGCGCTCGTCCGCCGTCGGCTGGTCTCTCTGGCTCGTCATCGGCACCTACATGCTGCCGCCGGTGGCGCTGGCCGTGCCCCTTTACATGGGTCTCGCGGCGCTCGGGATGCTCAACACGAAGATCGGGCTCGCTGTCGTCTACCTGACGGTCCTCGCCCCCTTTACCGCCTGGCTTCTGAAATCCGGCTTCGATCCGATCCCGCGCGACCTCGAGATGGCCGCCGCGATCGACGGGGCGCGCCTCGACCAGACGCTGCGGATCATCATCCTGCCGCTGGCCGCGCCGGTGATCGGCACCGCCGCGCTTTTCGCCTACCTGCTCGCATGGGACGAGTTTTTCTATGCGCTCCTCTTCACGTCGGACCACCGGGCCAAGACCGTTACCGTGGCCATCGCCGATCTCGCCGGCGGGCGGGTGGCCGACTACGGGCTCATCGCCACGGCGGGCGTCATCGCGGCGCTGCCCCCGGTGATTTTCGGCCTCATCATGCAGCGCGCCCTCATTTCAGGGCTGACAGCGGGCAGCGTGAAAGGATGAGCGGACCGATGACCCCCGACACACCCAGCGGCCTTGCGGCGATCCGGCGGGAAATGGCGCGTCAGCGTACGGACGCGCGGGCGAGTTACCGGGATGCCGGGCCGCGCGCCGCAGAGGTCGCGGAATCGCTGCGGCGTTCCGGACGGCTGCTGTTGCTCGGCATGGGCGCGTCGCACGGGCTGAACCGCGCCGTCGAGCCGCTCTATCGCGACCGGGGGCTGGACGCGGTGGCACTGCCGCTGTCCGAGCAGCTCGACCAGCCGCTTTCCACCGCGCGACGGACGGTCCTCGTCACCTCCCAGTCGGGCGAAAGCGCCGAGGCGGTGCGGTGGTTGGCCGAAGCCGGCCCGGGCGTCGATGCCTACGGGGTCACGATGGACGGCGCCTCGACGCTTGCGCGGTCGCTGCCGAGCCTGATCGGCGCCGGCGGCGTCGAAACCGCGTTCGCAGCGACCCGCAGCACCTTCGTCGGACTGGCCCTTCACGCCGCCGTACTCGCTGCGCTCCGCGCCGATCCGTCGGACTTTCTCGACGTGCTCGACGTGGAGGATGAACCCGACATCACCGACGCCTTGCACCGGCTTGCCGGTGTCACATGCGTGGTGACATCGGGGCGCCGCCTGCAGGGGCTGGCCGAGGCGCTGGCGCTGGGGTTGACGGAACTGTCGCGGCTTCCCTGCTTCGCGCTGGAATGCGGGCAGCTTCGGCACGGGCCGATGGAAATGCTGGGGCCCCGGACCGGCGTCGTCTTCCTGCGCGGGGCGGATGCGACGGGCGAACTGGTCCGCGGCCTTGCCGAGGCGGTCGCCGCCACCGGAGCGCCGACCGTGGTTCTCGATACCTCAGGCGGCGCGCCCGTGGCCGGCGCCGTGACGGTGCAGGCCGGGTGTCACGAGGGGATCGCCGCCCTTGCCGCACTCCTCCCGCTGTCGCAACGGCTGATGACGGGTTTCGCGGCGTCGCGTGTGCCCGACGTCGGAAGCCCGATCCGAAGCCAGAAGATCACCCGCGTAGAATGACCATTCCCGCGCCCCTTGCCGTCGCCGGCAACGTCAACGTCGACCTCGTCATGGGACCGGTCGAGCCCTGGCCACACCCCGGGACAGAGACCGTGGTTGCGGCAAGCGAACTCCGCTGCGGCGGGGCGGCCGGGAACGTTGCGCTGACCTGGCGCGGGCTTGGGCGGGACTTCCAGATCGCCGCGAGCACGGGCCGGGATACCTTCGGCGACTGGCTGCGCGCGGAACTGTCCCCCCATTCAGGGTCCTGGCCGGTCGCGGAGGAGGCCAGCACGATCTCGGTCGGTCTGACCCATCCCGACAGCGAGCGCACCTTCTTCACCACGCGCGGCCATGTGGCCGAGCTGTCCTGGCCCGACGTTCGCGGCGCGATAGACTGGCCTCGACTTGCCGGGGGCGTGCTTCTTGTCTGCGGATCCTTCGTGACCGACCGGCTGGCGGACGGGTATGACGCGCTCTTCGCCCATGCCTGTGACCATCGCGTCCGGATCGCGCTTGACACCGGCTGGCCCGCCGGCGGCTGGACGCCCGGGACGGTCGAGCGCGCGCGGCGCTGGCTCGCCGGCTGCGATTGCCTCATGCTCAACGAGGCGGAGGCGCGCGCGCTGTCCGGGGGCAGGGCGCCGGATGAGGCGCCGTCCGCATTGCTGCCGCTGATGGCGAGGCATGCGCGCGTCGTCGTCAAGTGCGGCCCGGCGGGCGCCCTCGCGCAGGCGGCTGGCGGCTCGCTCCACAAGGTCACTGCGCCCAGGGTTGTCGCAGCCGACACGATCGGTGCGGGCGATATCTTCAACGCGGCGTTTCTGGCGGCCGAGGCGGACGGACATCCGCTCGCCGCCAGCCTTGCGGCGGGTGTGCGCACGGCTTCATGCGCGATATCGACATCGCCCCGCAGCTACGACGTCGAGACGTCGTCACCCAGCGGGGGACTCACGGCATGAGCACGCTCGAACTCGTCGGCGTCAGCAAGTCCTACGGCAGTGCCGTGATCCTGAAGAACATCGACCTCGCGCTCGCCGATGGCGAGTTTCTCGTGCTGCTCGGCGCCTCCGGTTGCGGCAAGTCGACGATCCTGAACATCATCGCCGGCCTTCTGACGCCGACCTCGGGCGAGATCAGGATCGACGGGAAGCGCATCAACGAGGTCCACCCGAAGAGCCGCGACGTCGCGATGGTCTTTCAGTCCTATGCGCTTTATCCGAACCTGACCGTCGAACGGAACATCGGGTTCGGGCTGGAAATGCGCGGCGTGCCGAAGGCGCGTCGCCTCGCGGCGATCGAGAAGGTCGCGCGGATGCTCAGGATCGAGGACTTGCTGAAGCGCAAGCCCGCACAGCTTTCCGGCGGCCAGCGTCAGCGCGTCGCCATCGGTCGCGCGCTCGTGCGGGAGCCGAAGGTCTTCCTGTTCGACGAGCCGCTCTCGAACCTCGACGCCAAGCTGCGCATGGAGATGCGCGCGGAACTGAAGCGGCTGCACCGGATGCTTCGGACGACGACGGTCTATGTGACGCACGACCAGATCGAGGCGATGACGCTCGCCACCCGGATCGCCGTGATGCGCGACGGCCGGATCGAGCAGGTGGGCACGCCCGAGGAAATCTACAACCGGCCCGCGACCGTCTTTGTCGCCGAATTCGTCGGGGCACCACCGATGAACATGATCGAGGCGACACTGGATGCGGAAGGGTTGCGGCTGGACGCGTCCGGGGAGCGGCTGGCGCTTCCGATCAGGGGCGAGGAGGCGCGCGCGGTGCTCCTCGGGCTTCGCCCGGAGGACCTTCACCTTGCCGATGGCGGGGAGGGGAACGCCATCGACGTGACCGTGGATTTCGCCGATCTGACCGGACCCGACGTGATCGTCTTTGCCCGGCACAGCGGAAATCCGCTTGTCGCAAGCCTTTCGCCGCATTCGCAGGTGGCACCCGAGAGCCGGATCAGGCTAGCATTTTCCATTGATAACATGCACTTGTTCGACCGGACTACCGGACAGCGGATCGAAACCCGTCACTCTTTCGCCACATAAAACCCGCGTTTGCGGACTAGGAACAATTCCCATCGCGTGGCAGATTGGTTACACATTCATCTTCTGGCATGTATCGGGGAGAGCAGACGATGCGCAAGCTACCGGGAAAGATTCATTTGGCCGCCGTGACCTGTCTGGGCATTTCAGCGTGCGGCGAAGCGCCCGTGTCGCGGGCCCAGGGCATTGACCTGAACGGCGGCATGGTCGTGCAGGCGGCGGCGCGCAGTGCCGATGTATCCCGGCAGTTCCCCATCTATCTCACGGGCTATACCTATTGGGACAACACGCCGCCGGGATCGGCGGCCATCGCGCGACCGGTCCTGCGGCAGAGGGCAGGGGGAACCGGCACCTGGAAGAACCCGATCACGATCGCGGTGGGCCACAGCATCGTGGGCGGCCGCCAGACCCTCGACTACCCGGAAGGCACGCGGTTCTACCTGCCGCGCTTGCGCAAGTACGCGATTGTCGAGGATGTCTGCGGCGACGGTCCCAACCCGCAGGGCGGCCCTTGCCACACCGGGCACAACGGGCACCCTTGGCTCGACATCTGGATCGGCGGAAGAAGCGTTTCGCCACAGGAGTCGGACGCCTGCGCCCGCCGGATCACGGCCGTCCAGTCGGCCATCATCAATCCCCCGCGCGACCTGCCGGTTCAGGAAGGCGAGATTGCCACCGGCGGCTGCCGGGTGTTTTCCTGACGCGAGACGGCAGGGGCGGGGGGCTCATCGCTCCGGCATCTGGATGCGGGTGAAGCGCACGAGCTTTCCCCAGCCCGCGATCCGGCCGGCCAGCGCGCGACCGACGGCTCGATAGATGGTGATGTAGAGAAGCGGCCGGTAGACGAGCCGCTGGAACGGCAGCAACAGTGCGAGCGAAAGTTGCTCGCGCCGCTCGAAGCCGAAAGCCACGAGCAGCACGATCAGGTCAATCAGCGGCAGCGCCGTCCATCCGACGACAATCAAAAGCGATGCGTCTCCGGCCAGGAGAGGTTCGCCCTGCGCGAGGCTGAAACCGGTCCGGACGAGAGCATTCAGGAAGACCGCATCGGCCACGGGTGCGAGGAGGCCGAGCAGGATGCCCGTGACCCAGAGATCGGGGATCGAGAAGTAGCCCACACCGCGCGCGGTCTTCGCCGCCCGGCGGTGTTTCCAGGCCGTCTGCATCATGCCGAAGCTCCAGCGCAGGCGTTGCTTCATGAAGGACGGAAGGCTGTCGGGCGCGTCCGTGACGGAGAAGGCGCGTTCTTCGAAGACCACGCGATACCCCGCGCGCTGGACCCCGATCGTGAGATCGGCATCCTCGGTGACCGTTTCGGGCGAATAGAGTCCGACTTTCCGCACCGCCTCGGCGCGCCATGCGCCGATGGCGCCGGGCACGACGAGCATCGCGTTCAGCCGCTCGGCGGCGCGGCGGTCGATGTTCTGCGCCGTGATGTATTCGAGCGCCTGGAGCCGCGCGAGAAGGCCCCGGCGATTGCCGACCTTCACGTTTCCGGCAACGGCGCCGACCGTGGCGTCGGTGAAATGGCCCATCAGCAGCTTCACGGCATCGCGGTGGAGGACCGTGTCGGCGTCCACCGCCACCACAACCTCGGTCTCGACCTCGGCATAGGACGCGTTGAGCGCGCTGCACTTCCCGCCATTCTCCTGCCGGATCAGCCGGACCCTCGGGTCACTGGCGAAAGCACGGTCCACGGCCGCCGCCGTCCCGTCGGCCGAACCGTCGTCAACGACGATGACGCGAATGTCGGGATAGTCCGACGCAAGGGCCGCCCTGACGCAGTCGACGATGACGAGTTCCTCGTTGAACGCCGGGATGGCGATGGTGACGCTTCCCGCCGACTCCGGCTGCTGCCAGCGATGCCGCCGCCGAAGGAACGCGAGGGCAAGAACGAAGATAGACCTGGCAACTCCGTAGGCGACCACCGCCCAGAAGACCCAGACAAGGAGCCGGCCGAGGCCGGCGACGGCAACGAAGGAGGCCCGGTCGAGCGGAGTGAACCGATCCGAAGCGAAGGGCATCACCTCGTCGCGGGACAGGCCGAGAAAGCCCGAGAGCGGCACGAAGCGGTAACCTTCCGCCCTGAGACGGTCGATCATCAGCGACACGGCCGCGACCGTCGCGGACCTGTCGCCGCCTGCATCGTGCATCACGATGACCTGTCCCTGATCCCCCGCAGTCTGCGCCAGGACATAGTCGGCGATCTCGGTCGCGCTCATCCCTTCCCAGTCGCGCGGCACGATGTCCGCGCCGGCCACCAGATGGCCCTCCGTCTCGACCACCATTTGCTGTGCGGCCTCTTCGGCCGTCAGGGGACCTTCGCTGCGCCCATAGGGCATCCGGAAGAGGTAGGTCGTCCGTCCGGTGACGCTGGCGAGAAGTCGTTGCAGCGCGTTGAGTTCGAGTTGCGAGCGCTCGGGGCCGAGCGCGTCATCCTCCGGGTGGAAGAACGTGTGCGAGCCGATCTCGTGGCCCTCGGCCACCATCCGCCGCACGAGGTCGGGAAATTGCACGACGTTGCCGCCGATGACGAAGAAGGTGGCCGTGACATCCTTGGCCTTGAGCGTGTCGAGGATGTCGGCGGTGAAACTCTGGTCCGGCCCGTCGTCGAAGGTCAGCGCAACGACCTTTCCGGGCGCGTGACCGTAGCGTTCGACGGTGACGGGGCGGGGAAGGCGGTCATAAATTTCGCCGTTGACGAGGCCCGTTGCCGGGTCCAGGAAGAATCTCCGCTGCCCCGTCACGCCAGATTGCGCAATCCTGCGGAAGGGCCCGGTTCCCTCGTAGCCGACATAGTCGGGGAAGGACACCGATGCCAGCGCCGCAGCCGCTTGTGTGTCGGGCCCCCGTGTGACGAGCGTCCATGCCCCCGGATCTTCAAGCCCGACCGCCCAGAGGGCGACACCGGCGATCCGTCGGTCGCCGAGGGCTTTCAACTGGTTGTGCAGGGATGCTGCGTCAAGGAACCAGAGCTCCCGCTCGCGGCCGTCTTCGGCCACGTACGTCGCGCGGGTGTTGAGCGATCCAGCGTCCAGTCCGACGGTCGAGGCGTTCCGGGCAAGGAGCCGCATCGCCTCGGCGAAGGCGAGACCGGTGGGCTCGGCGTCGTCCTCGGCCCACATGACGGCGAAGGAGCCGAGTGCAACGCGCAACTTCTCGGGCCCGACCGCGGCCCCGGCGTCATTCAACAGGGTTTCGAACCAGTCCTGCGGGGCGAGCGGGCCGGGCGGTGCCGCGCTTCCGGGTTCGAGGAATGCCTGAAGCAGGACCGAATCCACCGCCTGCACCAGCCCGGCGTCACGCCAGAGCGCGCCCCCGGCCTCGGTGACAAGGCAGCTTTTGACACCGGGCGTCAGCGCCGCCGTCATCTCGCTCAGCAGCGCGCGCAGGCCCGGGATATGTCCTGGCCCGACGTTGAGGGGATAGAGGCAGAGCCCCGCATAGACGTCCGTTCCGATCTTCGAAGCCAACGCGGAAACAATTCGCCCCCGCGACTCGCGACTGTCGAGTAGGGAGCCACTTCCGGCCGTGAGCGGCGGCAAGGGCAGGAGCGCGACGAGTTCGATGCCGAGGCCGGGCGAGGCGCGCTTCAGGTCCCGCAGCGCGGCATCCGACCCGGCCTCGCTGCGCCATGTCGCGGTCTCAGCAACGGGGTCGATCTCCAGCCATTCCGCGAGAATCGTGTCGAGACCGCCGCAATGCCGCGTAAGCGTCTGCAGTGACCAATCCGGCCAGACCCGCAGGTAGGCCGACCTCGTCATCCCGCCCGGATCCGGAAGGAGGGCGGCAGGGTCGATCGGTTCACCGCTGCATTCCTGTGGCGCCGACACCTGTGGCGATGCGGCGACGCCGTCCGCGTCGAACGTGCCGCGCCGTATCAGCTCCAGCTTCTCGCTTTCTGGAAGAATATCAATGTAATAGATGCCAATGGCGACTGTGCAGAGCCAGGTGAGCAGAATGAGACCCGACAGTCCGGCGACGATCCTGATAACCCGCGCGCGGCGATGGAGCGGGTCAAGGAAGACGGGACGCCGCTCGTGCGACCTCTTCCGGGCCGCCTTCTGGTAGTGACCGCCTGCCATCTTCGTTCCCGACGACCGCGCGCGCGGTCGCATTCGCCGCCGTGCGCTCCGGTCCGCACTGCTATAGACTCCGTTCTCCAAGGGAAACCATGGAATTGAGCCAATCCTGTGGCGCTTGAGTTGAGACGGGCCGTTGCGGGAGCGGTGGCCTGGGGAGAGTGGATGAACGTCGACCGAAGAACAGTCCTGCGGCTCCTCGCGCCCGCGATCCTGCTTCCCCCGCTGCCGTTTCCGGGCAATGCCCAAGAGCCGAGCGATGCGCTTTTCATCGCCATCGAAGGCGTTCACCCGTCGACGCCGGCCGACCGCTTCCAGGCCTTTGTGGGACCCTTCCTGGAGGCTGGGATTCCGTTTGGCCTCGTTCCCGATATGTCCGCATGGTCGGAGCCGGCCATTGCCGACGTCCTGCGGCAGACCATTGCCGAAGCGCCCGACCTGGTGGAGCCGGTCCTGTCCCTTCCCGGGGTCCACGCGCTTCCGACGTACTTCCAGCGCCGGGCGGCCAGCGATGCGATCGCTCTGATGCGCGGCCTTGCGGGCGGCAGTCCGGCCGCAACCGTCGCGTCGCCGATAACGATCGCCACCGACGGACCACCCGTCGCGAATTTCGACGCGCTCCGCTGCCTTGGCATCCGCAACGTGCTCTCGTTCTCGCCGGCGCAGTCCGTGTCGTCCGCCGGATGCGCCGAACGGACCGTCTGCCTGCGCGGTGGCCGGCGGCTGGACGTCGCTGGCCTCGCCGATCCGACCCCCTGGGTCGAGGCGGCCTTCGCCCGGCCGGGTTGGGTGCAGCTTGCCCCGTCCCTGTCCGGCATCGAGCGTGTGCCGTTGCACGAGGTGCGGTTGCGCGCGCTGCGGATCAGCGATGCCATCGGGCGCGAAATCGCCGGGGGCCGACGGTTCGTCGCGCTTCCGCGCGAGCATGCGCGGTGGTTCGGGGCAGACCAGTTGCGCCTCGTCGCGGTCCGGATCGATCGCGGAACCGATGCGTCTTCGGCCGGAATGGCCACGCTGGAGGCGGAACTGCGCACCCGTGGCATCGATGTGACCCTGGCCGCGCCGATGACCGCGGAAGGCGCGGGGGATCGACCCGATCCGGGCTGCGCGGTCCTTGCCGCTGCCGGGTCGGACACGCCGGAGCCCTCCGCCATGACCCTGCCTGCCGAGGTGCGCTGTGTGGCGTTGCAGGCTGCGGCCGACAGAATGCCCGGCTGGCTGGAGAGGGCCGCCGATCTCGTGCTCCTGCCAGGGGGTGCCCCCGCCTTCGACGGACGCGGGCCCTTGATCCGTGGCGAGACGAGGATTTCGCAGGCGGCCGGACTGCTCGCCGAACGGGCGTGGATGCGTGACGCCGTCCTCGTCATCTCTCCCGCGGACTACGCGACGGTGCAGGCGCGGCAGGCGACACTCGATACGCTGCAGCGTCTCCAGCGCGATCCCGGGACGCGGCTCGTCGACATCCCGACCTTCTATCGGGCGAGCGTTTCGCCCGACCCGGTGTTCGGTCTTCTGCGTGAAACCTATCGCCACCGGCCCGGCACGAGCGATCCCGACGCTCTGTCCGCAGACGAGATGCTGGCCGATGCCCGTCAGGCCTGGACCTACTTCGAACGCTTTTCGGTTCCGGCCTCCGGGCTCTGCATCGATACCGCGGACGTGCAGGAGGACGGGGTCTGGCTGCACAGTGAAATGACGATGTGGGACCTCGGCAGCCTGATCGCCGCCGTCATGGCCGCGCATGAACTGGGACTGATCTCGGACATGGATTTCGTGATCCGGTCGGAGCTTCTCGTCCGCGCCCTTCCGGTCGTTCGCGTCGGGGAGTGGCGCCTTCCGGCAGAAGTCATCTCCTCGACGACTGGCGCCCCCCTGTCAGAGGATTTCAACGCCTGCGACACCGGTCGGCTGCTGAGCGTGCTGCACACGCTCGACGCATATCCGCTGACGCGCGGAATCGCCGAACAGAAGATCGCCGGCTGGGACCTCGCCGCGGTGGTCAGGGACGGCCATGTCCATTCTGTCGTGAAGGGGCGGCTGGTGGACCGCTTCCGCTCGCACTGTGCCCACTACACGGCCCGCGCGTTCCGGGATCGCGGCATCGATGCGGCATCGCCTTACGAGGTGCCGGGGATGGCGGCGGGCACCGACCACGACATGCGCCTTCTGCTGGCGCTCGTCGGACTCGGTCCGCTCGGCGCCGAACCGCTTCTTCTGGAGGCCCTCGAGATGGGCCTCTCCGAACCCTCGGACTTTCTCGCCGACGTGCTCTTTGCGGCGCAATCGCGCGAGTACGAAAGCTCCGGCAGGCTCGTCTGCCTGTCGGAGGCGCCGATCAACCGCGAACCGTGGTTTACCTATCAGGGCCTGAACGTCGCTTCGTCCGAGGACCGCTGGATGGTGAGCGCCGCATCCGCCGATGGCCGGTTCAACACGCCGGCCTTCCGGGCCGAGACGCTGATGGTCAACACGAAGGCGGCCTACCTCTGGGTCGCGGCGAGACCCTCCGCCCATGCCACCCTGCTCGCCCGGCATGTGCGCAATCGCGCGCGGATCGAGGGCATGGGCTTCTCTCCCGGCGTCTTCGCGGCCAGCGGGAAGGGCATGCCGGGCTACGCGGATGTCAACACGAACGCCATCATCCTTCAGGCGATCGCCTACATCCTTCGCGGGCGCAGGTCGCCGGCACCCCCCTGACCTCCGCCGCCCCCTCCGCCCCCGACCGATCCGAAATTGAACCTGTCAGGCACCTACGGAAATGACACGCTTACCGGGGGCAACAACGATGACGATCAGTGCCAGCTACACCACTCCAAGGGGCACTATCAAATAGTGGCGGAGAGGGTGGGATTCGAACCCACGGTGGGCTTGCACCCACAACGGTTTTCGAGACCGCCGCATTCGACCACTCTGCCACCTCTCCGTGCCTGCGGTCGTCGTGGGGGCGGGATTTATCTGCAGGCGCCGGGCAGTGCAACACGTTTTTTCTTCGCCCTCCGTCCTGAGGTCTCGGGCGCGAGGCGGGACGGGTAGCGGCGGCGATCCGCGCGGCGGGGGAGAATCTTCGCCTGCCGCTTGGCAGTCTCCGGCCGGGGCATTACCTCTTGTCCATCGATCAGGAGGATCCGCCATGTTCGCCCGAATCCTTGCTCCGGCCGCGCTCGCGCTTTCGCTGGGCGCCGGTGCCGCGGAGGCGGCAGAGGGCGATCTCGCGCGGCTCGAAACGGCGCTTCGCATCGGCGAGGTCTTCGCTGTCATGAGCGAGGAAGGACTTGCCTAC
>NZ_JAYRTX010000016.1:0-38782 GCF_041919395.1 Albidovulum sp. | reverse complement strand
CGAAGAATGCCGGCGTCTCGATCCGCAAGGCGCCCGAACTTTCGGGACGCATCGTTTCGGCAGAGGCCTATTTCTACCGGAGCCGCGCCCAGGTGCGGGCGGTGCGTGCGGCAATGGCCGCGAAGGGCGAGCATCACGGGATCCAGCATGCCCGCTGGCGCGACCTTGACCCGAAGGTGACGGCACGGCTTTCCTGTGTCGCGATCCTTCGCAACCCCTGGGCGCGCACCGTCTCGCGCTGGCGTTTCGCGCGACTTGCGGCGGAGCAGGGAAAGCTCGATCCGGCCGCAGCACCGGAGCGGTTCGAGGATTTCCTCGACGAACGCAATGAATACGGCCAAGAGCCGTATTATTGGCATCGCGCGATCAAGGGCTGGTATCCGCAGGCGGACTACGTCACCGACGAGGTGGGGGTCGTCCGAGCGGATCTGTTGCGTTTCGAGGAACTCGACAGGGATTCCGCGCGGTATTTCGGCTTGAAGGAACCGGTCCGCAAACGCAATCTGACGGCCCGGACGTCCTTCGACTACCGCGAGGTCTACGAGGCGCGCACCATCCAGATCGTTGCGGACTGGTACGCGCGCGACATCGACCTCTTCGACTTCGATTTCGACACGCCGGCGCGGCGGCACACGTTTTATGACGATTGATCAGCCGCCTCATGCAGGGCGCGAACGGATCGCATCCGCGCGGCGGCCACCTTTGCCAAAGTTGCAGACCGGAGGGGCGCCGGACACGAGAGATCCAGAGATCAGGGCTTGATCGCGAGCAATGAGATGCTCTTGACCCCGTACTTTTGGCTTGCGCCCTTGGCGTTCTGCGAAATGAACTGGTATTCTGGGTTATCCTGGACGCGAACCACCTTCAGTCCGGCCGACTTGATCTGGTCGAGATAGCTGTCCTGCTGTGCTGCGCCGCCAATGCAGGCCGCCCAGAGGGTCGCGTTGCACACGATCGACTCGGGCAACTGGCTTTCGGTGACGATGTCGGACAGGGCCAGCCGTCCGCCCCGCTTCAGCAGGCGGGCGGCCTCACGGAACACCTTTGCCTTGTCGGGGGCAAGGTTGATGACACCGTTGCTGATCACGGCATCGGCGGTCCCGTCCCGGAGCGGCGCATCCTCGATGTAGCCCTTGAGGAAGGTGATGTGGTCGAGACCCTCGATCTCGGCCAGCCGGCTCGCCTTGGCCAACTGCTCGTCGGTCATGTCGACACCGATGACCGTGCCGGTCTTGCCAACCTTCAGCGCGGCTATGAAGCTGTCCATTCCGGAACCGCTGCCGAAATCGACGACGATCTCGCCCTCCGCGATATCGGCAAGGTGAAAGTAGTGGCCGACGCCCGCGAAGGAGTCGATTGCCTCGCGCGGAATGCGGTCAAGGTCGTCGGGGGCGTAGCCAAGGCGTTCAGCCAAGGCCCTGCCCATCTCGAAGTGAAACTCTCCTCCTGGGTTCAGTGCGACCTCGCGGTACATCGACTTGACCTTGGATTCGAGTTCGCGCGGGTCGAACAGCGTATTCGTAATGTTGGCCATGGCGGATGCCTCCCTTTCTGCGAAGGGGGCGGATCATGAACGGGCGATCACAGACAGATCGCAACGTTGTCGACACTTCCACCCGTGATCTGCTCCCGCAGACTACGCGCCCATCGCGATGCTATCACCGCGGTCGCCTTTCGACAACGTGCGAGCAGTTCATTTCGACTGGGTCCGGATTTCGCCGGGGTCAGGTCAGGCCTGCCGGTCCTTCAGGAACGCCTCGAAGGCGGCGAGCGTCTTTTCGGACACGTGGTGCTCGATTCCCTCGGCGTCGAGTTCGGCCGTCGCTTCGGGCACGCCGACGGCCTTGAGAAGCGCGACGACAGTGCGGTGGCGGGCGCGCACGCGGTTGGCGAGCGCCGCCCCGGCCTCGGTGAGGAAGACGCCCCGGTAAGGCCGCGCGGTCGCGAGTCCTTCGCGCTTGAGCCGTCCGACCGTCTTGGTTGCGGTCGGCTGGGCGACGCCCATGCGGTGGGCGATGTCGGCGACACGCGCCTCGCCTGCTTCCGCGATCAGGTCGCCGATCAGCTCGACGTAATCCTCGAGCAACGCCACCGCCTGCTTTTCTCGGGCACGGGCAAAGCGGTCGGCCTCATTCGGCGCGGAAGCTGTTCGGTCGGGCATCGGTATCCTGAGGTGATCCGTCGAGAATGCGTTATAGCCGTGGCTCCACTTCGCGACCAGCGCAATCTCGCCCGGTCGATAGTCACGCCTTATTCATATTTCCTATTGAAGGCAGTATAGCACAGGCTATATTCCGCGCGTCACCCGAGCCGAGGCCTCGATGCAGACCCTGAGCGATCGAACCCGTCACACGATGTCCCGGATACTTTCGGGCGAGGCCGGGGGCCGGTTGCGGCCGCTCGTCTTCGCCGGGCCGGCGATCATCGCCTCGGTGGCCTACATGGACCCCGGCAATTACGCGACGAACATCCAGGCGGGGGCGGGTTATGCCTATTCGCTGCTCTGGGTCGTGCTTCTGGCAAATATCATCGCCATGCTCTTCCAGGCGCTCTCCGCCCGGCTCGGCATCGTCACCGGCAAGAATCTCGCCGAGCTCTGCCGAGACAATTTTCCCCGGCCGGTGGTCTGGATCATGTGGGCGGTCAGCGAGGTCGCCGCGATGGCGACGGATCTTGCCGAATTCCTCGGCGGCGCCATCGGGCTCGCGCTGCTGTTCGGGTTGCCGTTGATGGCGGGGATGGCGATCACTGCCGTCCTGACTTACGCCATACTGATCTTCGAGCGTCAGGGCTTCCGCCCGATGGAACTGGTGATCGGCGCCCTCGTGCTCGTCATCGGGCTTTGCTACCTTGCCCAGATGCTGATCGCGCCGGTGGACTGGGCCGGGACCGTGGCGGGGCTGACGACCCCGGCGCTGCCTGATGCGACGGCATTGACGATCGCCGTCGGCATTGTCGGTGCCACGGTGATGCCCCATGCGATCTACCTGCACTCCGGCCTTACGCAGGGGCGGATCACGGTGCGGAACGACGCGGAGCGGCGCAAGCTCCTGCGGTTCACGAACATCGAGGTGATCGCGGCGCTGGCGGTCGCGGGGATGGTCAACATGGCGATGGTGATGATGGCGGCCTCTGCCTTCCACCAGGGCCATACCGATGTGGCCGAGATCGAGACTGCATATCACACGCTGACGCCACTTCTGGGGGCCGCCGCGGCGGCGATATTCCTGACCTCGCTCATCGCCTCGGGAATCTCGAGCTCGGTCGTTGGCACGATGGCGGGGCAGATGATCATGCAGGGCTTCCTGCACATCCGCGTGCCGATCTGGGTGCGCCGGCTCGTGACGATGGTGCCGGCCTTCGTCGTGGTCGCGGCCGGCGTCAACGCGACCGAGGCGCTGGTGATGAGTCAGGTCATCCTCAGCATCGCGCTGCCGGTGCCGATGATCGCGCTCGTCATCTTCTCCGTCCGCCGCGACCTGATGGGCGAGCATGTGGCAGGGCCGGCGGTCCGGCTGCTCGCCGGGCTTGGCGCGGCCATCGTGCTGGCGCTGAACTTCGTCCTTTTGGCCACCGCTTTCGGCATCCCGGTCCCCTTCCTCGCGGGCTGAGCGGCGGGTCCGGGACGTCTCCCTCAACTGCGGCGCGACTTGATCCGGGACAAGGCCGCCTGTCACCGGGTATGGTTTTCTCGAACCGCATCGGGGGAAAGGAACGCGATCATGATGGAGATTTCGCCGGCCAGTGTCGTGCAGGTGATCCTGCTTGCCCGGGAAGGGGGGGCGGCAGAGGTCGAGCTGCGCGAATTCATCGCTGCGATGGCAGACGACGAAAAGGCGCAGTTGACCGCCATCGCCTGGGTCGGTCGCGGAGCCTTCGAACCCGAGGAGTTCGACGAGGCTGTGGCCACCGCGACGGTCGAGGCCACGACGCCGACCGAGGACTACCTGATGGGAATGCCGCACCTTTCGGAGAACCTCGAGGCCGGACTCGAGGCGCTGGGGGTCGACGTGACCGGCGAGGAAGAGGATCTTCTCTGACCGGGCGCTTCTTGAAAGCGGAAGCCTCCCTCCAGATATATTCCTTAAATCGAATGTGAATGGAAGGCCGACATGTCCGACTCCTTGAAACTGGTCTGCGAGACCTGCGGGCAGGCGAACCGCATCCCGATCCTGCGGCTTGGCGAAGGGCCCAGATGCGGCTCCTGCGGCGATCCGCTGGTGACAGGCAAGGTCGCCGAACTCGACATCGCCACCCATGACAAGACCACGCGCGGCGACGAACTGCCGATTGTGGTCGATTACTGGGCGCCCTGGTGCGGGCCGTGTCGTATGATGGCACCCGAATTCGCCCGGGCGGCAGCGGCCCTGAAAGGCAAGGCCCGTTTCGCCAAGATCAACACCGAGGACTTCCCCGCCGTGTCGCAGCGACTGGGCATCCGCGGAATCCCGCTTCTGGTGCTCTGGAAGGGCGGGCGTGAGGTGGCGCGGCTTCCGGGCGCGCGGCCCGCTGCCGAGATCGAGGGTTTCGTCCGCTCACACCTCTGAGCCGGTCGTCGCGCCCTCGCGCAGCGCTGCGCTGAGCGCGCGGATTCGGGCGCGATCCTCCTCCAGCGGCAGGGCCTTCCCAGCCAGGTCCGAGGCCCGTCGCGACGCATCGCAGGCAGCCGCGGTCATCGCTGCATCCCCATGCCGCGCCAGCGCCGCACAGGCGCGCTGAAGCCGGGTGTGGACCTCGACCATGCCGGCGCCGTCGCGCGCGATCGGGTCGAAACCGTCCGACAGAAGCTCCGCGCTTGTCACCGCCGGAAGAAAGACCCGCGGGCAGCTTGGCGGTTCGGGTCCGGTGACGGTGCCGGTGCCGGACAACAAGGCGGTCAACCGGTCGATGACGAATATCGCGGTGCCCGGATCGTTGACCGCCGGCGACAGCGCGCGCTGGGCAATTTCCGACAGGACGATGATGCCGAACCGGACGTCCTGCTCGAACGTGCGCGTCCGGTCGATGGTAAAGGCGGAACGCAGCCTTTCGGCCTCGATCCGCCCGGAATGGTGGCAGAGCGCATCGCCTTCCACGACGAAGCTGCCGATGACCGCGTCGACAAAGACCTGTGCGCCGTCCTCCGTCGCGGCCGCTTCATCCAGCGCGCCGATATCGATGTGCTGGACATAGCCGGAGCGTGGCGCGCGCACGACGGTCCTCGCCTCCGCCGGAAGCGGCGCACCGAGCGGGGCAGGGCAGGCGCCGAGCGCGGGCCGCCTGCGCCAGTCCTCGATTGCCGGGCGCATCGCGGCTTCTAGACCCGCGACTGTGTCGGGAATGCTGCCGACCCGGGTCAGATGTTCTATCCAGCCCAGCATGGCGGTCACGACGAGGGCGAGGACGGCGATCGTGACAACGAGGATGACTGCGGACGAGGCCTGTTCGTAAAGTCCCGTGCGCAGCAGGACCTGGGCCGTCAGCGCATAGGTGAAGGCACCCATGAAGGTGGCGAGGACCCGCTGCGTGACCGGGTCCTCGGCGACGAACCGATGCGCGCGCGGGGTGATGCCGCTGCTGATTGCCTGGCGGGTGGACATGACGACGCCAAGCGAAAAGGTCGTGACCGCGAGCATCGACGAGGACAGGACCGCCAGGATGTCGAGTACCGCATCGACATCGACCGCACGGGCCAGCGAAGTCGGCAGGACCGGCGCGACAAGGCGGCTGAACAGGGCCGCCACCAGGGCGAGGAGTGCAAAGGCCGTCGTCCGAACCCACATCCGGCGCGACAGCTTGCGCAGCCGGAAGAGCGTTGTCGAGACGAGGGACGGCGTCGGCATGAGGTCTAACCTATTGCGCGCAAATGGCTTGGATCAGTTCGGCAAAATCGGCGCCCGACCGCAAGTGGCTTCTTGACACCGGATCGGATTTGTCCGAGATAGCGCGCCGGTGCGGGGCAGTAGCTCAGTTGGGAGAGCGCGTCGTTCGCAATGACGAGGTCAGGGGTTCGATCCCCCTCTGCTCCACCAAGCTCACGGACCATGTTTGACGAACGCCAGCCTCCGGGCTGCGATAGATTGATGGTCTGCAGCCCGAGCTTCGCCAGAATGGCACTTTCCGGCACTCCTGCCCGTCCCGAAGCAATCGAGCCACGTGCGGCGTCTGGCACCAGATTAGACGCTGGTCGGCCAGCCCGCTCCACCCTGGCGCGATAGGCAAACGCCATCCGAACGAGACGCTCACTCTCTGACGACCCCGACCCGGTCACCGGATGATCACGGCTCCGGACCGGGTTCAGCCGCGGGTTGCGGCCATTTCCGGCTGGCACCGGTCCCGCGCCGGAGCGATCCGATTTACTGCTGCCGTTGCCATGGCTGCGACCGATCTGCCATGCTTGCCGTCGGAGGATCTTATTGCCTGGACGAGACTTCATGACGGAACTTGGCTTGGGCATGAAGCAGCGCGGTGCGTTGGCGATGACGCCGGCACTGCGGCAGGCCATCGGGTTCCTGGCGCTCTCGAATGCCGATCTGTCGGCCCGGCTCGCCGACCTTCAGACAGCGGGCGTCGAGGTTGTGGCCGCGAAGTCCGAGCCTGGGGCATGGCCCGCACTGGTGCGCCATGTCGAGGCGCCGCGGGGCGGCCGGGCGCGGCTGGATCGACGGGAGCATGGGACGCCGGGAGGGTTCGACCCAGAGCGCACCGCCGCGGCGGCACCGGGTCTGGTCGCCCATGTCGAGGCCCAGTTGTCGCTTCTGGTGCGGGCGGACGAAGACCGGCCCGTCGCGCTCGCCTTTCTGCGCGCCCTGGAGCCCACTGGCTGGCTGGGCGCTTCCGTGGACGAGGTTGCGGCGGACGCCGGTTGCAGCCTGATGCGCGCCTCGGCTGTGCTCCGCCAGCTCCAAGGCGCGGAGCCCGCCGGGCTCTTCGCCCGATCGCTCGCCGAGTGCCTCGCCCTGCAGGCCGACGACCTCGGTCTTGCGTCGCCGGCCTTTTCGCGGCTGCTGCAGAATCTGCCGCTACTGGCTGCGGGCAAGATGGATGCCCTTGCGGATGCCTGCGGCTGCGCAGCGGCGGAGATGGCGGCGATGGTCCGCGCCCTTCGGAGCATGAACCCGAAACCAGGCGCCGCGTTCGAGCAGGGCACGCAGGCGATCGCGCGCCCGCCGGACCTGATCCTGCGACGCGATGGTGCGGGCTGGCTTCTGGAACTTAACGAAGCGACGACGCCCGTTCTCCGCCTCTGTTCCGGGGCGGAGGTGGCGCCCGAGCCATTTCGACAGGCGCGCGCCCTGACGCTGGCGCTGGAGCGGCGACATGCGACCGTGCTGTCGATCGCGGCCGACATGGTGGCCCGCCAGGACGCGCATCTGCGCGACGCGGCCACGCCGCCCGCCGCCGTGACGATCAACGATGTCGCGGCGGCGGTCGGGGTTCACCGCAGCACTGTCAGCCGCGTCACGGCGGCGCTGACCATTGCCCTGCCGCGCCGGACGATCGGCCTGCGTGCACTCATCTCGGCGCCCGCGCCGGCCGCGCGCCGCACCGAGGAACCGCCATCGGTGCAGGCGGTTCTGCAAAGGATGCAGGCCATCGTCGCGGCCGAGGATCCCCTGCGCCCTCTGGCCGACGCGGAGATTGCCCGGCTTCTGCTCGCCGACGGCGCGGCACCGGCCAGACGGACGGTCGCCAAATACCGCAAGCTCGCCGGGATACCCCCGCGCGGCGAGCGGGGCCGGGCGTGAGGTTCAAACATTCCTGCGTGAGACCCGCGCAATGACTCGCGCTGGTTCCCTGTGCGGGCAACATGGGCTGGCATGGCTTGTGCATAAGGAAGTATGTCCGAACCAACAAGGACAGATGCACCCGTTCCCGGGGCTGATCCAAAGGGAGATACCGAATGAAAGCACTGCCGCGCCTTCTGATGGCCACCGCGCTGGCCGCCTGTCCCGCCGTCGTTCCCGCCGCCGTCGGCGCCGCGGACCTCGTCGTCGGCTTCACCCTTGACGCCGACACGCTGGACCCCGCGAACCACCGCAAGCGCGAGACGGAAACCATCATCAGGAACATGTACGACGGTTTGCTGACGCGGGACGCGAACATGCTGGTCGTGCCCGAGATCGCGGAATCGATGACGCAGGTCTCGGCAACCGAGTACGACTTCAAGATCCGCCCCGGCATCAAGTTCCACGACGGCAGCGACCTCACGGCCGAGGATGTGAAGTTCACGCTGGACCGGGTGGTGATGGACAACGGCATGGGCGAGGGGGTGACGAGCCCGCGCCAGGGTCTCATGGGGCCTGTCGCTTCGGTCACTGTGACCGCGCCCGACACCGTGCGCATCACGCTGAAGGAGCCCTGGCCGATCCTGCCGGCGATGCTGCCGAACCAGCAGATCGTCTCCAAGGCCTGGGTCGAGAAGATGGGCAACGAGGGCGTGGCCACGGCCGAGAATGGTACCGGCCCCTTCAGGCTCGTCGAATGGCGCAAGGGTGACGCCGTCATCATGGAGCGGTTCGACGACTACTATGGCGGCGCGGCCGACATCCCGCCGGTGGGCAAGGCCTGCGTGGACCGGGTGATCTTCAAGATCATTCCCGAAAGCGCGAGCCGCGTCGCCGCGCTTCTCGCAGGCGAGGTTCACATCATCAACGAACTTCCCACCTTCTCCATCGCCCAGGTCGAGGCGAACGAAGGCACGCAGGTCATGACGGTGAACGGCACCCGCAGCTTCTTCATCGCGATGAACATGGAGGGAGAGCAGTTCGACGATCCGAAGGTCCGCCAGGCTGCCGCCATGGCCATCGACAAGGACCTTATCATCGACAAGATTCTCGCCGGAAACGCGGCGCCGATCGACGGCATTCTCTCGCCTGACGCTTTCGGCGCAAGCGAGCTGCCTAAAGTGGGCTTCGACCCCGAGAAGGCCAAGCAACTCCTGGCCGAGGCGGGTTTCCCCGACGGGATCGACGTGACGATGGATACCGAGGCCGCCTTCAAGGACACCGCGGAGGCCATCGCGTCCATGCTGACCAAGGCAGGCATCCGCACCACCGTTGCCGTGGGCGAGGGCGCGCAGCTTTCCGACAAGTGGCGCACGAAGGGCGCACCCAAGACCGGTGACATGTACTTCACCAGCTGGGGTAACGGCTCGCTCGATCCCTTCGACATCTTCACGCCGACGCACCGCACGAACGACCGGGGCAACTCGGCCGGCTATTCCAATCCCAAGCTCGACGCGCTTCTGGACGCGGCCGCGGTGGAACTCGACGTGGAGAAGCGTCGCGGCATGTATCGCGATGCAGAGATGATGATCAACGCCGACCAGCCCTACATCTACCTCTGGGTGCCGCAGGACATCTACGGCGTGTCGAAGAAGGTGACGGGCTGGAAGCCGAGTGCGGACAGCCGCATCAACCTGCACGACGCATGCCTGAACTGACCCGGTAACCTGGAGGAGGACGCGGGGATGAGCTTGGGAAAGCTCCTGGAGCGGATCATCCAGCTGATCCCCGTGCTGCTCGGCGTCAGCCTGATCGTCTTCGTGATGATGGCGCTGACGCCGGGCGACCCGGTGCAGATAATGGTCGGCGAGCAGTCGATCACACCGGAACAGGAAGCCGAGCTGCGCCGCAACCTCGGGCTCGATCGGCCGATGGTGGAGCGGTTCTTCATCTTCCTGGCGCACGCGGTGCAGTTCGACTTCGGCAACAGCTTCTATCACGGCCGCCCTGTGGCCGACGTGATCGCCGAGCGCCTGCCCGCGACGATCGAACTGAGCCTCGTGGCGCTGATCGTTGCGCTGGCCACTGCAATCCCGCTGGGCGTGGTGGCGGCCATCCGCAAGAACTCGGTGCTCGACCGGATGGCGACCGTGGGCTCCCTTCTCGGCGTGTCGCTGCCGGGGTTCTGGTTCGGCATCCTGCTCATCATGCTCTTTGCCGTCCACATGCAGGTCCTGCCCGTCTCGGGCCGGATCGGCTATGACAACGAAGTGGCGGCCGTCACCGGGTTCCTGCTGATCGACACGCTTCTGGCAGGTGACATCGGCGCCTTTGGCGATGCCCTGCGCCATCTCCTCCTGCCCGCGATCACTCTCGGCCTGCCGATGACGGCGATCCTGATGCGCGTGACCCGCAGTTCCATGCTGGAAGTCATGCGGCAGGACTACGTCACCTTTGCCGAAGCCAAGGGCCTGCCGCGCCGCCGCGTGCTCTATCGCCATGCGCTGAAGAATGCACTGATCCCGACCGTTTCGGTCGCAGCGATCGAGACCGGCAGCCTCCTCGGCGGCAACATGATCGTGGAGACGGTGTTCGGCTGGCCGGGTCTCGGGCGGCTGGTGGTGGAAAGCATCTTCCTGCGCAACTACCCGCTGATCCAGGCCGCGGTCCTGCTCTACGCCGTCACCTATGTGCTGCTGAACTTCCTCGCCGACATCCTCTACACCGTCCTCAATCCGCGGGTGAAGCTGTGACCGACGCCAGCCTTGCCGCCGCGCCCAGCGCCGAGTCGCTTTTCCGGCGCAATCTCCGCGATTTCAGCCGCAACCGGCTGGCCATGGCTTCGCTCACGGTCATCCTGATCTTCGTCCTGATGGCCGTGGCCGCCCCCCTGATCGCGCCGCAGGATCCGAACGAGACGGACCTCTTCCGTCGGCTGCAACCGCCGGGCTGGGTGGACGGGGGCGACTGGAGGTTTCCGCTCGGCTGCGACGCGCTCGGCCGGGATATCCTCTCGCGCATCATCTACGGCGCGCGGATATCGATCTTTATCGGCGCCGCCGTCATCGTGCTGGCGACCGGCGTCGGCATTCTTGCCGGCCTCGCGGCGGGATACCTCCGCGGCTGGGTGGACGTGGTCATCAGCCGGGTCGTGGACATCCTCCTTGGCTTTCCCTACCTCATCTTTGCCATCGGCCTGATGGCCATGATGGGGCCCGGCCTTCTCAACATCGTCCTTGCGCTTGCCTACAAGGAATGGGTCATCCCCTGCCGCGTCGTGCGTGGCGAGACCCTTGCCGTCCGGGAACTGGAATATGTCGAGGCCGCCCGGGCGCTCGGCGCCGGCCCGCGCCACATCATGTGGCGCGAGATTCTGCCGAACATCCTTTCCCCTGTCATCGTGGTCTCTACCATCCGCATGGCGCATGTGATCATCCTGGAGGCGAGCCTTTCGTTCCTGGGGCTCGGTGTGCAGCCGCCCACCGCAAGCTGGGGCAGCATGGTCTCTGACGGCCGCGCCTTCATCCTCGAAGCCTGGTGGGTCTCGACCTTTCCGGGGTTGGCCATCCTTCTCCTCGTGCTGGCGATCAACGTGGCGAGCCAAGCCCTGCGCGATGCCTTCGACCCGAGGTTCAGCGAATGACCGTGCTCCTCGAAGTCACCAGCCTGCGCACCGAATTCGCCACCCGCGCGGGCCTCGTGCGCGCGGTGGACGGGGTCTCGCTTCAGGTCAGGCGAGGGGAATGTCTGGGCGTGGTGGGAGAAAGCGGATCCGGCAAGTCGGTCACCTTCGCGAGCGTCATGGGCCTGGTGCGGTCGCCGGGCAAGGTTGTCGCGGGCACGATCTTCTTCGACGGTCGCGACCTCCGCCAGCTTTCGCCCGAGGAGATGCGCGCGATCCGCGGCCGCGATATCGCCATGACCATGCAGGATGCGCTCACCGCGCTCAATCCGGCGTTGTCCGTGGGCGAGCAGATGGCCGAGGTCATGGTGGCGCATGACGAGACCTTGCCTGCCGGCCGCGCCGCCCGCCGCGCCGCGATCCGCGAGCGGTCGGTCGAGATGCTCGGCCTTGTCGGCATCCCGTCGCCCGACACGCGGCTCAGGCAGTATCCGCACGAGTTCTCCGGCGGCATGCGCCAGCGCATCATGATCGCGATCGCGCTCACCTGCCGGCCGAAGCTCCTGATCGCGGACGAACCGACGACGGCCCTCGACGTGACGATCCAGGCGCAGGTCCTGGAACTGATCTCCGACATCCGGGCCCGCCTCGGAATGGCGGTCGTTCTCATCACCCATGACCTCGGGGTCGTCGCCGAACATTGCGACCGGGTGATGGTGATGTATGCCGGCCAGGTGGTAGAGGAAGGACCGACGTCCGCGGTCATCGGCCAGCCACGCCACCCCTACACCCGGGGACTTCTGGCCTCGATTCCCCGGCCGGCCCTGAGGGGCCATCGGATCGAGCCGATCATGGGGCAGGTGCCCGATCTCGTCGGCTTGCCGCCGCAATGCCGGTTCCATTCCCGCTGTCCCCTGGCACGCCCCGAGTGCCTCGTTGAGGTGCCGATGCTGCCGGCCGGGCCGGGACGCCAGGCGCGCTGCCTTCGTCTGGAGGAACCGGCATGAGCCTGCTCGAGGTCGTCGACCTGTCGAAGCACTACGCGGGCCGGCCGTCGCTGGGGGATCGCCTGTCCGGCAATCGGCGCACGCTGGTGCGGGCCGTCAACGGCGTTTCGCTTTCCGTCGAGCGGGGCGAGATTCTCGGCCTGATCGGCGAGTCGGGTTGCGGCAAGTCCACGCTCGGCCGCGCGATCCTGCGCCTGCATGAACCGACGGGTGGACGGGTCGTGTTTGACGGCACGGATGTCACGGCTCTCCCGCCGCAGGCGCTGAAGGCGATGCGCCGAAGGATGCAGATCATCTTTCAGGATCCCTACGCCAGCCTGAATCCGCGCCGAACCGTGGCCGAGATCGTCGGCTTGCCGCTCGCGCTGCACGGCATCGCCTCGGGCGAGGAGGCGCGCGCCATCACCGCGCGCGTGCTGGAGCGCGTGGGCCTGCGCGCCGCTCAACTCGACCGCTACCCGCATCAGTTCTCGGGCGGCCAGCGCCAGCGCATCGGGATCGCTCGTGCCTTGGTGTCGAATCCGGACTTCATCGTCTGCGACGAACCCGTCTCGGCGCTCGATGTCTCGATCCAGGCTCAGATCATCGCGCTTCTGCTGGAACTGAAACGTGACCTCGGTCTGACCTACCTGTTCATCAGCCACGACATCTCGGTCATCGGCTATCTGTCGGACCGGGTCGCCGTCATGTATCTCGGCGATATAGTGGAAACCGGCCAGGTGGCCGCAGTCCTGGACAACCCGCGCCATCCCTACACCCAGAGCCTCCTGTCGGCTGTGCCCGAGATCGGGGCAAAACGGGCGCGGGGACGGGTGCGCCTGCAGGGGGACCTGCCGTCGCCGCTGAACCCGCCGCCGGGCTGCAAGTTCCACACGCGCTGCCCGCTGGCGGTCCCGGCGTGCCGAACGCTCGTACCAGAGACGCGCGGCGTCGGCCCGGGCCATTCCGCCGCCTGCCATAGGCTGGAAGAGGGGCTGAGCCTGCTGGAGGGGGCGCGATGATCGAGGTTTCGGCCACCGGCCCGGCCTATGCGCGGGGGCGTGCGCAGGCGGGAACAGCGCCCGCCGCGGCCATCCGCCGCGCAACCGTCGAGCGCGTGGAACGCGCCCGGGCCGACGGGCTGATCGACAGTGACGCCGGTTCCTATCTGACGGCTCAACGCCACTTTCACGAAATCCATGATCCCGAGGGTCTCTCCGAACTCCTGGGCGTGGCCGATGCCTTCGGGCTCGCGGACGCCGACCTTTTTGCCCATCTGCATCTCGGGACCTTGCGCGACATGAAGGGCGGGGCGGCGCTCATCGAAGGTTGCAGCGCTTGGGCGGTGGGGCAGGGCCCGGACGGTCCGCTCGTCGTCAAGAACCGCGATTTTTCCGGCCAGCACCTCGGAATCCAGTGCATCCTGCGCCACGCCGGTCCCGATATCGCGACCGGGCAGGTCGTCAGCCTCGGAAGCCTCGGCAGCCTGGCCGCGTGGTCGTCGGGGATGAATGCCGCGGGGCTCGCCATCGCCGACACCCAAGTATCCGTCAATCGCCACCGCGTCGGCTGGCTACGCTACTTCCTGCTGCCCCGGTTGCTGGCGCGCGCGGTCTCGGTCGGCGAGGCGCTGGCGCTGATCCGCAGTCTTCCGCATGCCGGCGGCGGTACGCTGGTTATGGCGGACCGCAACGGCGCGACGGCCGCGGTCGAGCTTTCCGCGACCGACCCGGTCGTCGTGGACGGGGGGGCGACATGGCGGACCAACCACTACACCGCCCCCGGCGTGGCCGGGGAAACGCTCGGCACCGACGGCGACCGCATCGCGGGCAATTCCCACGCCCGCTTCGACTACCTGTCGCGCGTCCTGCCTGAGCGTGCCTGGACCGTCGCGGCGGCGAGGGACCTTATGGCCACGCATTCCGTCCCGATCTGTCAGCATGCTGCATGCGAAGGGGACTCCGAGACCATTTCCTCGGTCGTCTATTCGTGTAGGCTGGGCGGCATGGAGATCGCGGAGGGCACCCCCTGCCTCGGCCGCTGGCAGGTCATCGCGCCCTGCCGCTGACGGGCGGGACCCACGAAAGGCGGCATGGCGGATTACCGGAACGAACTCGTCGGCACCTCTCCCGCGCTCGAGGCGCTGCGCCGCCTGATCGACAAGGTCGGACCCAGCCCGACCCGCACGGTGCTGATCTACGGCGAGACCGGGACAGGCAAGGGCCTCGTCGCGCGGATGATCCATCAGGCATCGAACCGCGCCCAGCGCGACTTCGTCGACATCAATTGCGCCGCCCTGCCGGCGAGTCTTCTCGAGTCGGAGCTTTTCGGCCACGAGAAGGGATCCTTCACCGGCGCGGTGGACCGCAAGCTCGGCCTCGTCGAAGCGGCCAACCAGGGCACCGTCTTTCTGGACGAGATCCGCGAGATGGACCTGACGCTTCAGGCCAAGCTGCTGACCCTGCTCGACACCCAGCAATTCCGCCGCGTCGGCGCGGTGAAGCCGGTCAAGGTGGACGTGCGCTTCATCGCCGCCACCAACAAGGTCCTGCTGACCGAGGTCACCTCGGGCCGCTTCCGCGAGGACCTCTACTACCGCCTGCAAGTCGTGGCGGTGAACCTGCCGGCGCTTCGCGACCGCGGCACCGATGTGCTGACGCTGGCGCGGCACTTCATCGCCCGGTTCAACCGCGCCTACGGCCGCTCCGTCCGCGGTCTCGCCGCCGAAACCGAGGATATCTTCGTCCGCTACCCCTGGCCGGGAAACGTGCGGGAACTGGAGAACCTGCTGGAGCGCATCTTCATCCTCGAGGAGGAAGACGAGATCCTTCCCCGCCACCTGCCGGACCGCATCCTGCGCACCGTCGCGGCAGGAGGGCAACGCGTCGAGCCGGCGCCCGGGCAGGACGCCACCGACTACCACGCCGCGACCGAAGCGTTTCAGCGCGGGCTGATCGCCAGGGCGATGACCAGCTCCGGCGGAAACCAGCAGGAGGCCGCAAGCGCGCTGGGGCTCTCCCGGCACGCGCTCCGCCACCAGATGATCAAGCTCGGATTGCTCAAGGCCTGAGGCGCGACCGCGTGTTTTCCACTCATGGGCGCGGATTCCGCGCAGGGCGAACGCATGCCCTTGGAATGACCGCCCGCGCCCGCACCGGGATGCTGGCACGGTTTGCGCATACGAAAGGGAAGCCACGCCCTGCGCGAGAGGAAGACATGCCATCCATCCGGATCATCTGCCCCAACGGGCACCTGGGCTTCGCGCCCCTCAAGACCGAAAGCTTCCGGCTCGCGGTGGAGACCCGGCCCGACTTCATCGCCGCCGACTCCGGCAGCGACGACATCGGCCCCGTGCCGCTCGGCAACGACAGCTGTGCAAGCCCGCGCGCCTGGCAAGAGCATGACCTGGAGGAAATGCTGCTGGCCTCGCGCCGGCTCGGCGTTCCGATGTTGATCGGTTCCGCCGGCGATACCGGCACCAACAGCCGCGTGGACATGTATGTGCAGATCATCCGCGACATTGCCGCAAAGCATGGCCTGCCGCCCTTCAAGCTGGGCTGGTTCTATTCCGAGGTGGACCGCGACCTGGTCCGCGCGAAGATCCGCGGCGGATCGCCGATCCGCGGCCTTGACGCGCGCGAGGACCTGACCGAGGCGGAACTGGAGGCCACCGCGCGGGTGGTCGCCATGGCGGGGGTGCATCCCTTCGTCAGGCTTCTGGAGGAAGGCTGCGACGTCATCATCGGCGGCCGCTCGTCCGACAGCGCGATCTTCGCCGCCTGCGCGCTGCACAAGGGTTTCCCCGAGGCCCAGAGCTACTACCTCGGCAAGGTCCTGGAATGTGCCTCGTTCTGTGCAGAACCCTACGGCGCCAAGGAAACCGTCATGGGCGAGATCACGCCCGACGCTGTCGAGGTGACGGCCATGGCGCCCTGGCAGCGCTGCACCGTAGCCTCGGTCGCGGGCCACGCGATGTATGAACGCTCAAATCCGTTCCACGAATTCGTGGCCGGGGGAATGCTCGACATGACGCATTGCCATTACGAACAGGTCAGCGAAAAGACGACCCGCGTTACGGGAATGGAATTCGTCCCGGCGGAGGAGTTCCGGGTGAAGCTGGAGGGCTCGGGCAAGGTCGGCGAGCGCTTCGTCGGCATGGCCGGCATCCGCGACCCCTATACGATCGCCAATGTCGATGCTGTCATCGACTGGGCGCGCAGGCAGACCGAGGAGCGATTCGGCCCCGACGGCTGGGAACTCCATTACAGCGTCTTTGGGCGCAATGGCGTGATGGGCGAGATGGAGCCCCTCAAGGACAAGCCGGGGCATGAGCTTTGCGTCGTGGTGCAGGGCGTGGCGCCCACGCGGGAAATGGCCGAAGAGGTCACGATGACCGGGACGCGACAGATGTTCTACGCCCGCCTTCCCGACGTGAAGGGCACCGCTGGCGGCGTCTCCTTCGTGCTCGACGAGGTGATGCAGGCCAGCCCCGCCTATCGCTGGACGCTCAACCACACCATGGCTGTCAGCAATCCGCTGGAGCTTTTCCCCACACACACCGCCATTGTCGGTTGAGGCGCCCCATGAACACCCGCAAGAAACTCTCCGACCTCGCCAAGACGATCCGTTCGAAGAACGCCGGTACGGACAAGATCACCTTCGACATCATATTCCGCGAGCGCGACACCTACGCGATGGTGAAGCGGTCGGGCACGCTCACCCGCGAAAGCGTCTGTCGCATCCTCAACGTCGCGCCCGAACGGCTGACCGACTTCGTGGAGTATGACCCGGCGTACGCGATCAAGTTCACCATCCTGCGCGAGCGCCCGTCGGGAAGTGCTGGCGACGGCGACATCTTCGGCGCGCAGCAGTATGCGCCGTTCCTGGACGTCGAGGTGGACATCTCGTCCTGACGGGAGCGGGTGGTGGCGCCCGGGTGCGCCTGACGAGAGCGACCTTCCGAAACGGTCAGGGCCGCCACAGCCGGCGGCCCTGAAACCTGTTGTCCCCTCGAAGCCGGTCAGGCGCGCAGGTCGTAGCGATCTGCGTTCATCACCTTCACCCAGGCCGCGACGAAATCCTCGACGAACTTGCCGCGGTTGTCGTCCTGCGCATAGACCTCGGCATAGGCCCTGAGGATGGAGTTCGAGCCGAAGACGAGATCCGCGCGCGTAGCCGTCCACTTCGCCGCGCCGGACCTGCGATCGACGATGTCGTAGCTGTTGGACCCGGTCGGCATCCAGCGACAGGACATGTCGGTAAGGACGGTGAAGAAATCGGTCGTAAGTGCGCCGACGCGGTCGGTGAAGACCCCGTGCTTCGCCCCGCCATGGTTCGCACCCATGACCCGCAGGCCGCCCAGCAGGCAGGTCATTTCCTGCGCCGTCAGGCCCATGAGTTGCGCCCGGTCGAGCAGCATCTCCTCCGGGTTGACGGCGTAGTCGGCCTTCTGCCAGTTGCGGAAGCCGTCGGCCAAGGGTTCGAGCACGGCGAAGGACTCGGCGTCCGTCTGCTCTGCCGTGGCGTCGCCCCGACCCGGCGCGAAGGCAACGGCGATGTCGAAGCCCGCGGCCTTGGCCGCCTCTTCCACCGCCATGCTGCCGGCGAGCACGATCATGTCGGCGATGCTCGCCCCGGTCGCGGCCGCGACGGGCGCCAGCGCGGCGAGGACACGCGCCAGACGGGCCGGTTCGTTGCCTTCCCAGTCCTTCTGCGGAGCGAGGCGGATGCGCGCGCCGTTGGCGCCGCCGCGATAGTCCGACTGGCGGAAGGTGCGCGCCGAATCCCAGGCGGTTGCAACGCGGTCGGCGATGGACAGGCCGAGCGCGGCGATCCGGGCGCGCGCCGCCGCCACGTCGTAGCCGGTGCGGCCCGCCGGTATCGGGTCCTGCCAGACCAGGTCCTCGGCTGGCACTTCCGGCCCGATATAGCGCGACTTCGGACCCATGTCGCGGTGCAGGAGCTTGAACCAGGCCCGCGCGAAGGCGTCGTCGAAGGCGGCCTGATCCTTGGCGAATCTCTCGGAGATGGCGCGGAAGCCCGGATCGACCTTCAGCGCCATGTCCGCATCGGTCATGACGATGCGGGTCTTGCCGCCCATGCGCTCCACGTCCGACGGGAATTCGTCGTCCCGCGCGTTCACGGGCTCCCATTGTTGCGCCCCGGCCGGCGAGCGGCGGAGTTCCCAGTCGTGGTTCAGAAGCATCTGGAAATAGCCGCCATCCCAGCGCGTCGGATTGCTGGTCCAGGCACCTTCGACGCCGCTCGTCACGGTGTTGTTGCCGATGCCGCGGCCGGTGTGGTTCACCCAGCCGAAGCCCTGGTCCTCGATCCCGGCAGCTTCGGGGGCGGGGCCAAGCTCCGCGGCCGAGCCATTGCCATGGGCCTTGCCGACGGTGTGGCCACCCGCCGTCAGGGCGACGGTCTCGGCGTCGTCCATGCCCATGCGCGAGAAGGTCACGCGCATGTCTTGCGCGGTCCTCAGCGGGTCGGGCTTGCCGTTCACGCCTTCCGGATTCACGTAGATGAGACCCATCACCACCGCGGCAAGCGGGTTCGAGAGGCTCTCGCGGTTGTCGTCGGCGTCATAGCGGGTGGACTTCAGCCACTCCTTCTCGGAACCCCAGTAGACGTCCTTTTCCGGATGCCACACGTCCTCGCGGCCAAAGGCGAAGCCATAGGTCTTCAACCCCATCGATTCATAGGCGACGTTGCCTGCAAGCAGCATCAGGTCCGCCCAGCTGATGCGGTTGCCGTATTTCTTCTTGATCGGCCAGAGCAGGCGCCGCGCCTTGTCGAGGTTGCCGTTGTCCGGCCAGCTGTTCAGCGGCGCGAAACGCTGGTTGCCGGTATTGCCGCCACCCCGTCCGTCGGCGCTGCGGTAGGAGCCGGCGGAGTGCCAGGCCATGCGGATCATCAGGCCGCCGTAATGGCCCCAGTCCGCCGGCCACCAATCCTGGCTGTCGGTCATCAGCGCGGTCAGGTCGCGCTTCAAAGCTGTCACATCAAGCTTCTTCACTTCCTCGCGGTAGTTGAAGCCCTTCAGCGGATCGGTCTTGCTGTCGTGCTGGTGCAGGATGTCGAGGTTGAGAGCATTGGGCCACCACGACATCACGCTGACGCCCGTCGTCGTCAGCGTCCCGTGCATCACCGGGCATTTGCCCGCGTTTCCGATGTCATCGCCGTCCATGTCTTCCTCCGATGCAGCGCCTATCCGCCATAGAGACCGACCGCCCTGGGGCGTCGTCCTCGCGGAACTCGATATGGAATCGTTCTAACAGGCGCGTGTGATCATTCCCAATTGCATTTTCTGAAACTTGCGATAAGGAAAACTTATGAAAAATCTTTCCATGCGCCAGTTGCGCTACTTCGATGCGCTTGCCCGTCACGGCCACTTCGGCCGTGCCGCAGAGGACTGCGCGGTCTCGCAACCGGCACTGTCGATGCAGATCAGGGACCTTGAGGACATGCTCGGCGCTCCGCTGGTGGAGCGGGGCGCGCGACAGGTCCGGCTGACCGATCTTGGCGAGGAATTCGCGCCGCGGGTCCGCGACATCCTCCTGGCCGTCAATGAACTCGACGATCTCGTCCGCGCGCGGACCGGCCCGCTTTTCGGCCGGCTGCGGATCGGCGTCATCCCGACTGTTGCCCCCTATTTCTTGCCCGAGGTCATCACGGCACTTCAGGCGCGCTATCCGGGGCTCGACCTGCGCCCGCGCGAGGCGGTGACGCAGAAGCTGCTGGATGACCTTTCCGAGGCCCGTCTCGACGCCGCCATTGTCGCCCTGCCGATCGCGGTGCCCGGCATCGCCGAGATGCCGCTTTTCGAGGAGGAGTTCGTCCTCGTCCGTCCGCCCGATGAAGCCGGCCATCCGGTGCCGAGCGCCGATGGCCTTCGCGCGATGCGGCTTCTTCTGCTGGAAGAGGGGCATTGCTTCCGGGACCAGGCGCTGGCTTTCTGCGCGCCGTCGCAGGCTGCGCCGCGCGACATGATGGAGGGGTCATCACTCTCGACACTGGTGCAGATGGTCAGCGCCGGCATCGGCGTGACGCTGGTGCCCGAGATGGCCGTGCCGGTGGAGACCCGGTCGGCGCGGGTTGCCTTGCAAAGGCTTGCAATGCCCCGGCCGTCGCGCCAGATCGGCATGATCTGGCGCAGGTCGAATCCGCTTGGCGATCAGATGCGCACGCTGGGCGAACTGGTCCGCGACGTTGCGCACCAGAAGTCCGCTTCGCACGACGCCTGAAAGCCCCGCGGCATGGGAGTCGCGTTTGGCCGTCCTGGGACCGCTCCTGCGAACCGTGCCGTCATCCCAGAACGGCGCGTACGGCCTTGCGGGCGGCGGCGACGACGGTATCCGCCTCGGCCGGTGTCATGCAGAGCGGCGGCGCGAAGCCGAGAATGTCGCCCTGCGGCATGGCCCGCCCGATCACGCCTTCGTCGAGCAGCGCCGAGGCGACGGCCGGCCCGACCTTGCGCGCGGGGTCGAAGAAGCGGCGGTCGTCGCGGTCCTCGACGAATTCCACCGCCGCCATGAGGCCATCGCCCCGCACCTCGCCGACGTTCGGATGACCGGCCAGCGCCTCGGTCAGCGCCGCACGGAAATAGGCGCCGGTTTCGCCGGCGTTCTGCACCAGCCCGAGTTCGTCGATCAGCTCAAGATTCGCTACCCCGGCGGCGGCGCAGACGGGATGGGCGGAATAGGTCCAGCCGTGGCCTATTGGGCCGAGCTGATCCGAGCCCTGTACCAGAACCTGCCACATGCGGTCCGAGACGATGGAGCCCGATAGCGGCGCATAGGCCGAGGTCAGACCCTTGGCGATGGTGATCAGGTCCGGCTCCATCCCGTAATGGACCGAGCCGAACATGGTGCCGAGCCGGCCGAAGCCCGTCACCACCTCGTCGGCGACCAGCAGGATGTCGTATTTCTTCAGCACCGCCTGGATCGCCTCCCAGTAGCCCTTCGGCGGTGGCACGATGCCGCCGGTGCCGAGGATCGGCTCGCCTATGAAGGCGGCCACCGTATCGGGCCCCTCGGCCAGGATCATCTCCTCGAGCTTTGCCGCACAGTGGGCGCTGAACTCCTCCTCGGTCTGGCTGCGATCCTCGCGGCGGAAGTAATAGGGCGCCTCGGTGTGCAGGATCGGCGCGCGCGGCAGGTCGAAGGCGTTATGGAAGAGATGCAGGCCGGTGAGCGAGCCGGTCATCACGCCCGAACCATGATAGCCGCGCCAGCGCGAGATGATCTTCTTCTTCTCGGGCCGGCCGAGGATGTTGTTGTAGTACCAGATCAGCTTGATGTTGGTCTCGTTCGCATCCGACCCCGACAGGCCGAAGTAGACCCGGCTCATGTGCTCCGGGGCGCGTTCGATGATCATCCGGGCGAGCGTGATCGAGGCCTCCGTCCCGTGGCCGACATAGGCGTGGTAATAGGCGAGTTCCCTCGCCTGTTCGGCGATGGCCTCGGCGATCTCGGTCCGGCCATAGCCGACATTCACGCAGTAAAGCCCGGCGAAGGCATCGAGGCTGCGGCGGCCGTTGGTATCCACGATCGTGCAACCCTCGCCTCCGGCGATGACGCGGCGCGGCGTCTCGCCGCGCGCATGCATCCCCATGTGGGTCGAGGGATGGAAGAAGTGGTCGCGGTCCCAGGCGTTAAGGTCGTTGTCGCGGTCGAGCATGGTCTTGTCCTTTCCCGCTTTCAGGCGGCGGTGTCGATGCAAAGATATTTCAGTTCGGTGAAGGCCTCCATCCCGTGGCGCGACCCTTCGCGGCCGAGCCCGGACTGATTCCAGCCGCCGAAGGGAACCGGCCCCCCGGTGATCTTCACCCGGTTGACGGCCACCATGCCGAAGTCGAGCGCGCGCGACAGCCGCATCGCCCGTGCCCCGTCGCGGGTGACGACGTAGGCGACGAGGCCGTAGTCGGTATCGTTCGCGCGGGCGATCACCTCGGCTTCGGTGTCGAACGGGAGGAGCGATGCAACCGGGCCGAAGGTCTCCTCGCGGTGGATCAGCGCATCGTCGGGGGCGCCCTCGATCAGCGTGGGAAGGTAGGCGAGCGGCAGGTCGGGATGCACGCCACCGCCGGTGACGATCCGGCCGCCGCGCGCAACGGCATCCTTGACCTGCGCGGCCACCTTGGCGACGGCGCGGGCGTGCATGAGGGGCCCGATCTCGGTTCCCGGCTCCAGTCCCGGGCCGACCTTCAGCCTTGCGATGCGTTCGGCGAGCCGCCTGGTGAGGGCCGGCAGCAGCGGCCGTTCCACGTAGATGCGGTTGGCGGCAAGGCAATCCTGGCCGGAAGTTGCGAACTTCGCGGCCATCGCGATCTCCACCGCGCGGTCGAGATCGGCGTCGGCAAAGACGATCAGCGGTGCGTGCCCGCCAAGCTCCATCACCAGCCGTTTCATCGTCGGCGCGCATTGCGCCGCGATCAGGCGGCCGACTTCGGTGGATCCGGTGAAGGACATGGCGCGCAGGCGGTCATCCGCGCACATCCGGCCGACGATTGCGGCGGCATCGCCGGGTACCACGTTCAGCACTCCGGAAGGAAGCCCGGCGCGTTCGGCCAGTTCCGCCAGCGCCAGCGCCGAGAGCGGCGTTTCCGCCGAAGGGTGGACGACACAGGTGCAACCGGCGGCCAGCGCCGCGGCCACCTTGCGGGTGATCATGGCCGAGGGGAAGTTCCAGGGTGTCGCCACGCCGACCGGTCCCAGGGCCTCGCGCCTGACGACCATCTCGACATCCCGCAGATGCGGGGTCACGCCCTCGGCGTTCATCCGCGGCGCCTCGCCGGCGTACCAGTCGAGGAACTCCGCCGCATAGGCGATCTCGCCGTGCGATTCGGAGAGGGGCTTGCCCTGTTCCAGCGTCATGATCAGCGCCAGGTCGTCGGCGGCTGCCAGCATCAGGTCGCCCCAGCGGCGCAGGACGCGCGCGCGGTCCTGCGGCAGGCGGTCGCGCCAGCCAGGAAAGGCCGCGGTGGCGGCGGTGATGGCCGTGTCGGCCCCGCCTTCGCCAAGTGCGGCGACCCGGGCGACGAGCGCCCCGCTGGCCGGATCGGTCACCGCGAAATCGGCAGCGTCAGGCGCGGCAGTCCAGCGTCCGCCGATGTAGCCGAGCGTGCGCAGAAGCGCCCGGTCGCGGAGCCGCGACAGGGCCGGGTGGCTGGTCTGGAGGGTCTGGGCATTCATCGCGGGTGCTCCTGTCCGGTTTTGTCCAGAGTGACCGCAATCGTGCAGAGAAGGGGGCCAAATTACCCGCCCGGCATGGACCGAATGCCAGTGCAATGCCGGGTTGGGTAGAGACTTTCTCTACCCGGCCCCGAAGAGCGCCAGCGGCAGGGCATCCTCCTCCTTTACCGTCTTCGTGACGATGTAGGTGACGTAGCGGTCGATGCCGATCTCGGTTGCGAGCATCCGGTCGATCAGCCGTTGATAGGCGTCGATGTCCCTCGCCACGACCTTCAGCATGTAATCGACGCCGCCACCGACCGACCAGCAGGAGACGATCTCTTCCATCCCGGCCACGGCGCGCTCGAAGCGATCGAAGTCGGACTGGCGATGGTTGGCGAGTGCCACCTCGACGAGCACGGTGGCGAAGGGCGCGATGCGGCGGGGGGCGAGGCGCGCGTGGTAGCCCGCGATGATCCCGGCCTGTTCGAGCTTTCTGAGCCGGATCCAGCAGGGTGTGGGCGAAATCCCCGCCACCTCGGCGAGTCTCAGCTTGGTGATCCGGCCATCCCGCTGCACCGCGTCGAGGATTCTCAGGTCGATGGCGTCCAGTTTCATCGCGACATCCCGCAAATCTGCAATTGCACATTGATATGAATTTGCGCAGATTTGCAATCATGACAAACTGGATCCCCGACCCTGCCGCGCTGGCGCGCCCCGCTTATCTGTCGCTGGCCGAACAGTTCGCCCGCGCCATCGAAAGGGGCGCCCTGCCTGCTGGCGCGCGGCTGGTGCCGCACCGCAAGCTGGCCGATGCACTCGGGCTCTCGGTTCAGACCGTGAGCCGCGCCTATGACGAGTTGATTCGCCGTGGGCTGATTACTGGCGAGGTGGGTCGGGGCTCCTTCGTTCTGGGTCCGGGCGCCGAGGCGCGCCAACCCTACCTGCCCGAGCGACCGGGCGAGGTGATCGACCTGTCGATCCTGAAGCCGGTGGTCGAGGCGATGCATCTCGACCGCCTGCGCGAGGGTTTCCTCTGGCTGGGTGAGAACCTCGCGGCATCCTCCGCCATGTCCTTCCGCCCGAACATGGTGATGCCGCAACACCAGGCGACGGGGGCCGACTGGCTGATGCGGCAGGGCATTCCGGCCGAGCCGCAGGGAATCATCGTGACCAATGGCGCGACGCCCGCGATCACCGCCGCCGTGATGGGCGTGGTGCCCCCGGGGTCCGGCCTTGCGGCCGAGGCGCTGACGCATCACACGCTGAAGCCACTCTGCACCTATCTCGGGCTCCACCTCGAGGGCGTGGCGATGGACGGCGCCGGGATGTTGCCCGCCGGCCTCGACGAGGTAGCACGCAAGGGATTGATCCGCGGCGTATATCTGCAGCCGAACGTGATTAATCCGCTGGCCGTGATGATGCCGGCGGAGCGGCGGGCCGAACTGGTGGAGGTGGCCCGGCGGCATGATCTCGCCATCATCGAGAACGATATCCTGAACGTGATGATCCCTGACCGCGCGCCCGCCATCGCTGCCCTGGCGCCCGAACGCACGCTCCATATCTGCGGTTTCACCAAGATCACCGTCCCCGGGCTTCGCATGGCCTATCTTCACGCGCCGCCCCGCCATGCCACCGCCGTGTCAAACCGCCATCTGGTGGCGAACTGGATGGCGACGCCACCCATGGCGGACCTGCTGAGCCACTGGGTCGGCAACGGGACCGTGGCCGAACTGGCGGCCTGGCAGGCTCGGGCGCTGGCCGACCGGCATGCGCTCGCCGCGGAGGTGCTTGGAGAACGGATGCCCTCCTGCCACGGCAAGAGCCTGCATCTCTGGCTGCCCCTGACCGAGGGCTGGAGGGAGGAGGAATTCGTCGAGCAGGCGCGCCTGCGCGGGGTCGCCGTGGCTGCGGGAAACGCTTTCAGGACGATCGAGCGCGGGCGGCGGGACGCGATTCGGGTGGCGCTTGGCTCGACCCGGATCGAGGAGTTGCGTCGGGGCCTATCGACAATCGCTGCGATGCTCTCCGACGCGCCGGAGGTGCTGCTGCCGACGATCTGATGGGCGGGCAGAAAATTATTGTCATGATATTATTTTGGAATTGACATGATATTAAGTCAAGCTAATTCTCCCCCGAACTCAGGTGGGGAAATGGCGTGACCGGGCCGATCATCCGAATCGACAGGCTGGACAAGTCCTTCGGGGCGCTGAAGGTGCTCGACGGGTTGTCCTTCGACGTGATGCCGGGCGAGAAGCTTGCGCTGATCGGGCCGTCCGGGTCCGGCAAGACCACCATCCTGCGCATCCTGATGACGCTGGAGACGATTTCGGGCGGCCATGTCGAGGTTTGTGGCGAACAGCTTTTCCACATGCAGCGCGGCGGCCGCGAAGTGCCGGCGGACGAGGCGCATCTTCACCACATGCGCCGTCACATCGGCATGGTGTTCCAGCACTTCAACCTGTTTCCGCACAAGTCGGTGCTCGACAACATCACGCTTGCGCCGATCCTGACGAAGGGCGAGCCGCGGGCAAAGGCGGAGGCCCGGGCGAAGGAGTTGCTGGAGATGGTGGGGCTGGCCGACAAGGCGGAAGCCATGCCGAGCCAGCTTTCGGGCGGGCAGAAGCAGCGTGTCGCCATTGCCCGCGCGCTGGCCCTCAAGCCGCGGATCATGCTCTTTGACGAGGTGACATCGGCGCTCGATCCCGAGCTGGTGGAGGAGGTGCTTCTGGTCATGAAGCGCCTCGCCGCGGAAACCGACATGACGATGCTTCTCGTCACGCACGAGATGGGCTTCGCCCACGAATTCGCCGACCGCGTTCTCTTTTTCGACAAGGGCCGCATCGTCGAGCAGGGGCCGCCCGAAACGATCTTCCGCCACCCGACGCACGAACGAACACAAGCCTTCCTGCGCAAGATCATTGCCGCAGGGCACCGCGTCTGAGTTCCACATCCGACAGAGAGGACGACAATGAGAAAGACACTCCTTACGCTCACACTCGCCGCTGCCCCGTTCGCCGCCTTCGCCGACACGCTCGACGACCTGAAGGCCCAGGGCTTTGCCCGCATCGCCATCGCCAACGAGCCGCCCTTCACGTCCGTGGCCGCCGACGGCACGGTTTCGGGCGCGGCGCCCGACGTGGCGCGCGAGATATTCAAGCGCCTCGGCGTGCCGGAGGTCGTGGCCTCGATCAGCGAATACGGCGCGATGATTCCGGGCCTTCAGGCCCGCCGCCATGACGCCATCACCGCGGGTCTCTTCATGAAGCCCGAGCGTTGCCAGGCCGTGGCCTATTCCGAGCCGGTCCTCTGCGACGCGGAGGCTTTCCTGGTGCCGAAGGGCAATCCCAAGGGCTACAAGTCCTATGCCGACATCGCCGCCGACCCCGAAGGGACGATCGGCGCGCCGGGCGGTGGCACCGAGGAGAAGCTTGCACTGGAAGCCGGCGTGCCGCGGGACCGGGTGATCGTCGTGCCCGACGGCCAGTCCGGCCTGAAGATGCTGCAGGACGGCCGCATCGACGTCTATTCGCTCCCGGTGTTGTCGATCTCGGACCTGATGGCCAAGGCGGGCGACCCGAACCTCGAGATGTTCGCCCCGGTCGTCGGCGCGCCGGTCTATTGCGATGGCGCGGCCTTCCGCAAGGAAGACGCAAGCCTGCGCGACGCCTTTGACGTGGAACTGGCCAAGATGAAGGAATCGGGCGAATTCGCCGCCATCATCGAACCCTACGGCTTCTCGGCCGCGGCGGCGATGTCCACCAGCCGCGCCCAGCTCTGCGGCGAGTGAACCCGTTTCTTTGGTGGCGCAGGAACATCCTGCGCCACCCCTCCAGCTTGTGAAGGTTGCCCACGCATGGCCGAGTGGTCCGGATATCTGACACTCATTCTTCAGGGTGCGCTGGTGACGGTGCAGCTCACGCTGATGGGGTCGGCGCTCGCGCTGGTGGTGGCCTTCCTCGCTGGGCTCGGCCGCATCGCGCCCTGGGGACCGCTGCGCTGGCTGGCGACGGCCTATATCGAGTTCTTCCGCGGCACGTCGATCTTCGTGCAGCTCTTCTGGGTCTATTTCGTCCTGCCCTTCGCGGGCGCGAGCCTGTCGCCGCTGGCAGCGGGTGTTCTGGCGCTGGGGCTCAACGTCGGTGCCTACGGCGCCGAGGTCGTGCGCGGCGCCGTCCTGTCGGTGCCGCGGGACCAGCGGGAGGCGACCGTGGCGCTGAACCTCACGCCTTACCAGCGTATGCGCCATGTGATCCTGCCGCAGGCGCTGCCCCTCATGCTGCCCACCTTCGGCAACAACGCGATCGAGCTTCTGAAGGCCACCGCCGTGGTCTCGCTGATCTCGCTCACCGACATGACCTTCCAGGCCCAGGTCGTGCGCGCGCAGACCGGCAGCACGCTGGTCCCCTTTCTCACCATCCTCGTCCTCTATTTCCTGATGGCGCTGGCGATATCGGCCGGCGTCCGGGCGTTCGAACGCCGGCTGACCGCTGGACTCGACGGGGTGCGCTGAGATGGACTGGGACTGGGGCTTCGTCGCCGAGATCATGCCCACCCTGCTGCAGGGCCTGAAGCTCACGCTGATCGTCACGCTTCTCTCGGCGGCTGTCGCGGCCGTGCTGGGACTCGGACTCGCCATCGCACGCCGTTCCGCCAACCGCTACGTCGCGCGGCCCGTCGCCTTCGTCGTCGAGTTCATCCGCGGCACACCGCTTCTGGTCCAGCTCTACTTCATCTTCTATGTCCTGCCCGATGCCGGCATCCTGCTGCCGCCCCTTGTCGCAGGCGTTATCGGCATGGGCCTGCACTACGCCACCTACACCGCCGAGGTCTACCGGGCGGGCATCGAGAACGTGCCGAAGGGTCAGTGGGAGGCGGCACGGGCCACGAACCTGACGATGCGTCAGACCTGGGTCCATGTCGTCGTACCGCAGGCGGTTCCGCCGATGATCCCGGCTCTGGCGAACTATCTGATCGCCATGTTCAAGGAAACGCCGCTCCTGTCGGCGATCACGGTGCTTGAACTGATGAACCAGGCCAAGTCGGTCGCGAACTCCAGCTACCGCTACATCGAGCCAATGACGCTTGTCGGCGCTTTCTTCCTCGCCATGAGCCTCGCTTCCGTGGTCATCCTGCGCTGGCTTGAACGCCGTTACGGAAGGCTTGGCACGTGACCGACATCCGCATCCCTGCTCGCGCGCCGCGCCTTGATCCGCGCCCCGTGGCGCATCGCATCGGGCTGGTTGCCCTTTCCACGGACCACACGATCGAGGTGGACTTCGCCCGCATTCTCGCGCCGGCCGGGGTCGCGGTCTATGTGAGTCGCATCCCGTTCGCCAATCCGGTGACGCCCGAGACGCTGCGCGCGATGGCGGGCGATCTGTCAGGCGGTGCGGCGCTGATCCTTCCGGGCGAGGAGCTCGACGCGATCGTCTACGGGTGCACCTCGGCCTCGGTCTGCATCGGCGATGGCGAGGTGCGCGCACAGATCGCGCGGGGCAAGCCCGGCTGCCCCGTGGTCACGCCGGTTTCTGCCGCCCTGAAGGGGCTGCGGGCGATGAAGGCACGGCGGATTTCCGTCCTGACCCCCTACACGCCCGAAACCACCCGCCCCATGGCCGCGATGTTCGAAGCGGAGGGGTTCGCGCTGGACCGCGTCACCTGCCTGAACATGACCGACGACCGCGACATGGCCCGGATCGCGCTGGACGATCTGGTGGACCTTGCCGCCTCGGCGGCCGATCCGGCGTCGGAGGCGCTCTTCGTATCCTGCACCGCCGTGCGCGCTGCGGGAATCATCGACCGGATCGAGACCGCCACGGGGCGCCCGGCGCTGTCGTCGAACTACGCGGCCGCCTGGAATGTCGCACGCATCTGCGGCGTCACCGGCGCGGCCGCCCCCGGCCATCTCATGTCGTTGCCCCTGGGGACATGATGGCTGGCCTTCCCGTCACGATCAACGACATCAGGATGGCGGAGGCGCGGATTGGGACCCTCATCCGGCGAACGCCGATGCTGGCCGACCCGCGTCTGCCAGGCGTGCGAATGAAACAGGAATACCGGCAGGAAACCGGCGCATTCAAGTTTCGCGGGGCCACGAACGCGGTGCTGGCGCTGCCGCCCGAGGTTGTTGCGCGGGGTGTCGTCACCGCCTCCACCGGCAATCACGGTCGGGCGCTCGCCCGTGCCGCGGGCGCGGCGGGCGGTCGGGCCGTGGTCTGCCTCTCGCGCCTTGTCCCGGCAAACAAGGTTCAGGCGGTCCGCGACCTCGGCGCCGAAGTACGGATCGTCGGGCGGAGCCAGGACGAGGCGATGGCGGAGGTCGCCCGTGCCGTGGCCGAAGAGGGACTGACCGAGGTGCCGCCCTTCGACGACGCCGCCGTCGTTGCGGGGCAGGGGACGCTCGGGCTTGAGATCCTCGTCGATTGCCCGGCGCCTTCGGCCGTTCTGGTGCCCCTCTCGGGCGGGGGGCTGGCCTCGGGTGTCGCGGCCGCAGTCAAGGCGCGGTCGCCCGCGACCCGGCTGATCGGCGTCAGCATGGAGCGCGGAGCGGCGATGGCGGCGAGCCTCGCCGCGGGCCGGCCAGTCGAGGTGGAGGAAGAGCCGACGCTCGCCGATTCCCTCGGCGGCGGCATCGGGGCTGGCAACCGTGTGACCTTCGCGATGTGCCGGGCGCTTCTCGACGACGTGATCCTCGTCACCGAGGAGGAGATCGCCGCCGCGATGCGCCACATCCATGCGGTCACGGGCGATGCGGTGGAAGGTGCGGCCGCAGTGGGCCATGCGGCGATCCTGTCGGGCCGCGTCAGCCCCGGCCCCGACACCGTCTGCATCCTTTCCGGCGCCAATGTGGCCCCCGAGACCTTCGTCCGCGTGCTGGGGGATCAGACGAGATGAGAGACCCCGTGACCATCCTGACCGAGGCGGACCTGCGCCGGCTCGTGCCGCTCGATCTCGATGCCATCGATTGCGTTGAGGACGCGTTCCGTGCGCTGGCCACGAAGCCGGTGGCGATGCCGCCGATCCTCAGGCTCGACATTCCCGAGCATCGGGGCGAAGTGGACGTGAAGACGGCCTATGTACCGGGGATCGACCATTTCGCCATCAAGATCAGCCCAGGCTTCTTCGGAAACCCCGAGATCGGCCTGCCCTCGACCAACGGGATGATGGTGGTTCTCTCGGCGAAGACCGGACTCGTGCAGGCGCTTCTTCTGGACAACGGTTACCTCACGGACGTGCGCACAGCGGCCGCCGGGGCGGTGGCTGCGCGGCACCTGAGCCGTGCGGACAGCCGGACCGCGGCGATCCTTGGCGCCGGAATGCAAGCCGAGATGCAGGCACGGGCGCTTGCGCTGGTCCGGCCCGTCAAGACGTTCCGGATCTGGGCCCGCGACCCGGAAAGGGCGGCCGCGCTTTGCGCCAGGCTGCGCGGCCAGGGCCTTGACGCCCGGCCCACGGACACCGTGGCTGAGGCGACCGAAGGCGCCGACATCATCGTCACGACGACGCCGGCGCCGCGCCCGATCCTCCATGACGCCGTGCCCGGCCAGCACGTGACCGCGATGGGCTCGGATGCCGGGCACAAGAACGAAGTTGCGCCCAAATTGCTGGAACGGGCATATTACGTGGCCGACCGGCTGACACAGACCCGGGTGCTCGGCGAGCTGCACCACGCCATCGCCGGCGGGGTCGTGCCGGCCGACCTGAGCTTCCCCGAACTCGGCCAGATCATCGCGGGGCTTGCCCCCGGGCGCACCGCGCCTGGACAGGTCACCCTCGCCGACCTGACCGGGACCGGCATCCAGGATACCGCCATCGCCGCCCTTGCCGTGACGCGCGCCCGCGCCGCCGGTGCCGGGCAGAGTTTTACCGTTTGAGGATGAGAGAAGGGCCCGAGCGCCCGAGGAGGACACCCTGATGACCGAGGTTCAACTGCGCTTCACGCGCGAGGAATACGCGAGCCGCCTGGACAAGACCCGCCGCGCGATGGAGGCGAAGGGCGTCGATCTCCTGATCGTCGCCGACCCTTCCAACATGAACTGGCTCACCGGCTATGACGGCTGGTCGTTCTACGTCCACCAATGCGTGATCGTGCCCCCGCATGGCGAGCCGATCTGGTTCGGTCGCGGGCAGGATGCCAACGGGGCCAAGCTGACCGCCTACCTGCGCCACGAGAACATCATCGGCTATCCCGACCACTACGTGCAAAGCACCGAGCGGCACCCGATGGACTACCTCTCAGGCATCCTGAAGGACCGCGGCTGGGGCGGGCTCAGGATCGGAGTGGAGATGGACAACTACTACTTCTCGGCCGCCGCCTTCGCGAGCCTCACCCGCCACCTGCCCGACGCCCGCTTCAGCGATGCGACTGCGCTCGTGAACTGGCAGCGCGCGGTGAAGTCGCCGCAGGAAATCGCCTACATGCGCAGGGCCGCCCGGATCGTCGAGAAGATGCATGCGCGCATCGTCGACAAGGTTGAGGTCGGGATGCGCAAATGCGACCTGGTCGCCGAGATCTATGACGCAGGCATCCGGGGCGCCGACGGGTTCGGCGGCGACTACCCGGCAATCGTGCCGCTGCTGCCCTCGGGTCGCGACGCCTCGGCCCCGCATCTGACCTGGGACGACAAGCCGATGAAGACGGGCGAGGGCACGTTCTTCGAAATCGCCGGATGCTACCACCGCCATCACGTGCCGCTGTCGCGCACGGTCTTCCTCGGAAAGCCGACGCAGGCCTTCCTCGACGCAGAAAAGGCGACGCTGGAAGGGATGGAAGCGGGCCTCGCGGCGGCGAAGCCCGGCAACACCTGCGAGGACATCGCGCGGGGTTTCTTCGGCATTCTGGCGAAATACGGGATCATCAAGGACAACCGGACCGGCTATTCGATCGGCGTCAGCTATCCGCCGGACTGGGGCGAGCGCACCATGTCCTTGCGCCCCGGCGACAGGACCGTGCTGCAGCCGGGCATGACCTTCCATTTCATGACCGGCCTCTGGCTCGAGGACATGGGACTCGAGATCACCGAATCCATCCTGATCACCGAGACCGGCGTGGAATGCCTCGCCAATGTCCCGCGCAAGCTCTTCGTGAAGGACTGAGACCGTGCTGATCCAGCAGCAACTGATCGCATCGCCGGTGACGGCAACGGTGGATTTCGCCGCTCCGGGCGTCCACCACGGATTCCTGCGGCTGCCCTACAGCCGCGACGACGCGGCCTGGGGGTCGGTAATGATCCCGCTCGCCGTGATCAGCAACGGCGAGGGGCCGACCGTCCTTCTGACCGGGGCCAATCACGGCGACGAATACGAAGGGCCGATCGCGCTCTTCGATCTCGCCGCGACGATCCGTGCCGAGGAGGTGACGGGCCGCATCATCATCGTCCCGGCCATGAACTATCCCGCGTTCATGGCCGGCACCCGCACCTCGCCCATCGACCGCGGCAACATGAACCGCAGCTTCCCCGGCCGGCCCGACGGCACGGTGACGCAGAAGATCGCCGACTACTTCCAGCGGGTCCTCCTGCCGATGTCGGACGTGGTGCTGGATTTCCACTCCGGCGGCAAGACGCTCGACTTCCTGCCCTATTGCGCGGCCCACGTTCTGGCCGACAAGCGGCAGGAGGCGCAGGCCTTCGATCTGGTGCGCGCGTTCGGGGCGCCCTACTCATGCAGGATGCTCGAAATCGACGCCGTCGGCATGTACGACACCGCGGCCGAGGAGATGGGCAAGATTTTCGTCACCACCGAACTTGGCGGTGGCGGCACCGCCAGCGCCCGGACCGCAGGGATCGCCATCCGCGGCTGCCGCAACCTTCTCGTCGCCGCCGGGGTCCTGAAGGGCGCGGTGGAGCCGCAGCCGACGCAATGGCTGGACATGCCGGACGACGACTGCTTCACGTTCTCGGAGGACGCGGGCCTCATCCGCTTCTCAGCCGATCTCGGTGACCGGGTAGAGAAGGGGCAGACGATCGCCATGATCTATCCGACGAGCCGCACCGGGCTCGCGCCCGTCGCCGTTGCGGCGCGCCGTTCGGGCCTTTTCACCGCGCGGCATTTCCCGGGACTGGTCAAGCCCGGCGACTGCGTCGCGGTTGTTGCGGACGAGGTGGACGGCTGAGGTCCCGGAGGCAGACCGCGCCGCGGCGGCGCGTCAGCTGCGCTCCAGGGTCTCGATGAACCGGGCGAAAAGTTCGCCCTGCGAACTGATGCCGAGTTTGGCGTAGATGTTCCGCCGGTGAATGCGGACGGTGCCCGAGGCGATCCCGAGCACCTGTCCGAGCGCCTCGGCCGAATAGCCCTTGAGCGTGTACTCCGCCACCTCGCGTTCGCGTTCGGTCAGCTGGCTCGCTCCGAAGCGCTGGAACGTCCGCTCGATCTGCCCCGTAGACCCTTCGCTCCCAGCTGCGGCCGGGCGGTCGAACCGTTCGGCGAGCCCGCGCCAATTGCGCGCGACAGCCGCTTCCACCACCGGCGCGGCTTCCGCAAGCGCGGCAAACTCGCGGGCCGAGAACGGCTTCGACGCCCGCATCAGCGAGACGACCACCATGGCCCCCTGCCCTGTGTCCACGAAGAAGCCGATCTCTTCGGCCAGCCCGGTCTGGACATAGTAGTTGCGGAAGTATTCGCCCTGATAGAACCGGTCCGGCGCAAGGTCGCGCATCCGGTAGAGCCTGGGCGCGACCGGCCGCGTCGCCGCGAGGTAGAACGGGTCGAGCAGATAGGGGCCGGCCTGGTAGTCCGTCACGAACACCGCGCGCTTGGCGGCGGGGAAGTCGTCGAAGAGGTCGATGGGCTGCGAGGACCCGCGATAGCCGAAGATGACCGTGAAGTCGTAGGGTGTGATCGCGCGGAGGAAGGCGGCGAGGTGCTTCGGAAAGTCCGGCGTGGCCTCGGCCGCGATCAGGACGCCGATGTGGGGGAGAAGGGAGTGTCCGCTCATCGCCGCTGCGTTTCCCGACCGTGATATGCGTTTTGGGGTATATACAGGCGCGGCCCCGGTTTCTACGCTTTCGGTCAATTCAGGGCATATGCCGCGAGTGGGGTGCGGGTGGCGGACGGAACGGAGACTCCCATTGCCGAATTGCGCGCGGCGACGAAACGCTACGGTGCCGTCGTGGCCGCGCGGAGCCTTGACCTTTCGATCCGACGCGGGGAGTTCCTGTCGTTCCTCGGCCCTTCCGGATGCGGCAAGACTACCGCGCTGAGGATGCTCGCGGGGTTCGAGGTGCCGACCGAGGGCGAGATCCTCCTGGACGGCCAGAGGGTGAACGACCTGCCGCCGCACCGCCGCCCGGTGAACATGGTGTTCCAGCACTATGCGCTCTTTCCGCATCTGTCGGTTGCGGACAACATCGCCTACGGTCTCCGCCAACGCCGTCCGCGCCCGCCGGCGGCCGAGGTCGACTCCGCCGTGGCGAAGGCCCTCGAAACCGTGCGGCTGCCGGGTTTCGGGCCCCGCCGGATCTGGGAGATGTCGGGCGGCCAGCAGCAGCGCGTGGCGCTGGCCCGCGCCATCATCAACGAGCCGAAGCTCCTCCTGCTCGACGAACCGATGGCCGCGCTCGACAAGAAGCTCCGCCACGACATGCAGATCGAGTTGCAGACCCTGCAGCGGACGCTCGGCATCACCTTCATCCTGGTGACCCACGACCAGGAAGAGGCGCTGTCGATGTCCGACCGCATTTGCATCATGCGGGACGGCCAGATCGTGCAGGTGGGCAGCCCGCGCGATCTCTACGACCGGCCGAAGAACCGCTATGTCGCGGATTTCGTCGGCAAGTCGAACTTCTTCGAGGGCACCGTGCGCGCAGTCGAGGGCGGCTCGGCGCGGCTGGACTGCGCGGGCGGGATCCGTGTCGTGGGCCGTCCGAGCGAAGGTGTCGCCACGGGACAGGCGGCCATCGCGAGCCTCAGGCCCGAACAGATCAGCCTGACGCGCGGGGAAGACGGCATTCCGGTGACGGTCGTCAACCGGATCTTCCTCGGAGAACATACAGAATATCTGGTCCGGAACCCCGATCTGGGCCAGTTCCTTGTCCTCAGCTCGCGTCAGGCCGAAGCGGGGGAGGGCAATTTCGAACCGGGGGAAACGGGACGGGCGCGATGGCGCGATGGCGCGGCGCTGATCCTCAAGAACGACTGACCAACTGGGAGAACGAACATGACGGACCGGAAGGACTTCATCTCTCGTGAGAAATTCATGGCCGAACTCTGGCGCTACAAGAAGGGCTCGGTCACGCGGCGGCATTTCCTCGGCGTGACGGGGCTGGGACTCGCGACCTCGGTCCTTGGCTCGGCCGTGCCGGGCCTGCGGCGGGCTGCCTGGGCACAACAGAACATCGGCGACCGCGTCGTGCTGGCCACCTGGCCCAACTACCACGACCCGGCGAACTTCGAAGCCTTCACGGCCGCAACCGGGGCCGCGGTGGACGTGAACGTCTTCGGCTCGAACGAGGAGATGCTGGCCAAGCTGCAGGCCGGCGGATCGGGCTGGGACGTCTTCGTGCCGACCAACTACACGATCACCACCTATGTCGGCGAGAGCCTGATCGAGCCGCTCGATCTCGCGAAAATCCCGAACTACGACGCGGCGTCCTACAACCAGCGCTTCGCGGGCCCCGGAACGGTCGACGGCACCGTCTATGCCGTGCCGAAGAACTGGGGCACGACGGGCTTTGCGGTCAACACCTCGCAACTCGGCAGCCTGCCGAAGCCGACGACATGGAAGGAGTTCTGGGATATCACCATGGCCGAGTTCTCGGGCCGGACGATGGTCCATGACTATCAGCTGACCACCATCGGCAACGCGTTGAAATACTACGGCTATTCCTTCAACTCGATCGACCCGAATGAACTCGCCGATGCCGAGAAGCTGCTGATCGAGGCCAAGCCGCACCTCTTCGCCATCTCGTCGGACTACCAGCCCTCGATGCGATCGGGCGACGCCTGGATGACGATCTGCTGGACCGGCGACGGCAAGCAGATGAACCGCGACATGCCCGAGATCGAGTATGTCCTCGGCAAGGAGGGCGGCGAGCTCTGGTCGGACTTCTACGCGATCCCGAAGGGCGCCCCGCATGTGGACGCGGCCTATGCGCTCATCAACTTCCTGCTCGACCCGGCGGTGAACGCCAGGGAATCGCTCTTCCACGGCTATCCGACGGCCGACGCCCGTGTCGACGCGCTGATGCCGCCCGAGGTGCTCAACGACCCGATCCTCTACCCGGCGCAGGAACTCCTCGACGCGCTCGAATTCGGCGCCGCGGTGACGCTGACCGATCCCAACCGCGCCGAACTGATGGCGCGCTTCAAGTCGGCCTGAGCCGATGAGGCCGAGGCTGAGGACGACCCTTCTGATGGCGCCGGCGACGGCGTGGCTTCTCGCCATGCTCGTGCTGCCGCTCGTCGTCGTGGTCGTCTTCAGCTTTGGCGAGCGAGCGGCGGCGGGGGGCTACTCCGCCGCCTTCACCTTCGAGAACTTCGCCAACCTAGGGACGCGCTGGGCGGCGTTCCAGAACACGCTCATGCTCGCTCCCGCGGGCACCATCCTCTGCCTTCTCATCGCCTATCCGCTTGCCTACTATCTTGCCATAAAGGCCGATGCGCGGTGGCGGACGCTTCTTCTCATCCTCGTCATCGTGCCCTTCTGGACCTCGATCCTGATCCGCTCCTATGCCTGGATCTACCTTCTGGGCGGTCAGGGCATCCCGAAGCTCCTCAGCACGTTCGGGCTCGGCAACCCGCGGCTGATCAACACACCCTTCGCGGTGCTGACGGGCATCGTCTACGGCTACCTGCCGCTGATGGTCTTCCCGATCTATGTCAGCCTCGAACGGCTCGACAAGCGGCTCCTCGAAGCCTCCGCGGATCTCGGCAGCCCACCGTGGCGCAGCTTCCTGCAGGTGACGCTGCCGCTCTCGATGCCGGGTGTCGCCACCGGCTGCATGCTGGTCTTCATCCTCTTGATGGGGGAGTTCCTGATCCCCGCCATGCTCGGCGGCGGCAAGGTCTTCTTCGTCGGCAATGCGCTGGTCGACCTCTTCCTGCAATCGCGCAACTGGCCGTTCGGGGCGGCGGTCGCGGTCGCGCTGGTCGTCGTCATGCTCGTCACCGTCACCCTCTACATGCGCCTTACGCGGCGCTGGGCGGGTGCGCGTGACGAGGTCGCGTTGATGTGAGGGCGCGATGCGGACCTATGCGATCGCTGTCTACCTCTTCCTCTACATCCCGATCGGGGTGATCGCGATCTTTTCCTTCAACGCGGGCCGCCATGCCGCGCAGTTCCAGGGCTTTTCGACCCAGTGGTATGGCAAGGCACTGTCGAACCCCTTCGTGATGGAGGCGCTGCAGACCTCCGCCACCGTCGCGACGGTATCGGCCGCACTGGCGACGGTCGCGGGAACGCTGGCGGCGCTGGCCCTGCAGGGCGTTACCGGGCGACCTCGGATCATCTTCGACGCGCTCATCTACGTTGCAGTGATGGTGCCCGGCATCGTCATCGGCATTTCCACACTCATTGCGCTCGTGACGCTCTTCGACTTCCTGAACCCGGTGCTCTCGGCGCTCTGGCCGCTGGCGGGGGCGGCGCCGAAGCTCAACCTCGGGACAGGCACGCTCATTGCCGCGCACGGACTCTTTGCCATGGCGCTTGTCGTCATCATCGTGCGGGCCCGGGTGTCGGGCATGGACCGGAGCCTTATCGAGGCATCGGCCGACCTCGGTGCCACACCCTGGGGTACATTCCGCCAGGTAACGCTGCCACAGATAGCCCCGGCAATCCTCGCGGGGTTCCTCCTCTCCTTCACCTTCAGCTTTGACGATTTCATCATCGCGTTCTTCGTGGCAGGGTCCGAGACGACGCTGCCGATCTACGTCTTCTCCTCGATCCGGCGCGGAGTGACGCCCGAGATCAACGCCATCGGGACAATGGTGCTGGCCGCCTCGCTCGTCGTACTGATCGCCGCGCAGGCGATCCTTCAGCGCGGCCGCCGCCGGGAAACGTGAGGGGGGCGGGCGTGCTGCTCAGCGATCGCGTCGCCTTCGTCACAGGGGCCGGTTCGGGGATCGGCCGGGCAGGGGCGCTTGCACTGGCAAGGGCGGGGGCAACGGTCGTCGTCACCGATCTTGTCGCCGAGCGTGCGACGGCCGTTGCGGCCGAGATCGTCGCGATCGGAGGCCAGGCCGAGGGTTTCGCCCTGGATGTGACCGACGACGTCACGCTCGGCGCAGCGATCACTGCGGCGGACCGCCGACACGGGCGGCTCGACATCCTTCATTCCCATGCCGGCATCCAGA
>NZ_JAYRTX010000015.1:0-39619 GCF_041919395.1 Albidovulum sp. | reverse complement strand
GCCGGTCCGAGGTTTGTGCGCATGACCCCGATGTCGCGAAGATCCCTGTCTGAAAGCCGCATGATTCCGCGCCGCGAACGGCTGCGGGAGATCACGACGGAGATCCGCCGTGCCAGCCGGTCGAGGATTCCGAAGGTGCGGCCCGCCTTTGCGGCGCCGATATGCGCCACCGTCAGCACCTGTTCCATGATCGTCGCCTCCGTTGGGGTGTCGATTGCGATCGGAGGATGCCAGCCGCATGGCCCGGAGCCGTAGTGCCCGGAAGGAAGCGCCGCCGATACACATTGTGAACTGGACCGTGCGAGGGCGGCACGCTTACCCTCGGGCAAGCAAGGGAGGCGCTCCATGGCGCGGAAGCCTTACGGCATCATCTGCCCGATAACCCACGCCTGCGCGTATCTGGAGCCGCGCTGGACGCTCCAGATCCTGTCCGAGATGTGGGCCGGAGCCAGCCGGTTCAACGATATCCGCCGTGGGATCGGCAACATCTCTCCCGGCCTTCTCTCCCGCCGGCTCAAGGAGATGGAGGCCAAGGGACTGATCGAGCGGATCGAGGACCGGGCGACGGGGGTGGTCGACTATATCCGCACGGACAGTGCCATCGACCTCGAACCCGCGATGAATGCGCTCGCCGTCTGGGCGCAGCGCAACATCGAGGCAGAGGTGGCGATCTGCGAGCCGAACCTGTCTTCCCTGATGTGGAAGATGCGCCGGTGGATCGTCCGGGACGCACTGCCCCGGCGCCGGGTCGTGATGCGGTTCCATTTCCCTGATGCAGCCTCGGAGTACGATACCTACTGGATGATTGCGTCGCCCGACGCCGAGATCGAGTTGTGCTGTTCGGACCCAAAGCTCGATGTCGATCTCTTCGTGGAGTCCGGCGTCCTGTCGCTGACCTCGATCATCCTCGGCCGCACCACGATTGCGCGCGAAAAGGAAGCCGGGTCCCTGTTTCTCAGCGGCGACGCGCTGCTCGCGCGGACGATGAACCGCTGGCTGCATCTGAGCGACTACAGCCGGGCCGAAGGGGTGCTGATGCTGCGGCAGAAAGCGCGGGCGCCGCTCTGACAGCCTCTGCCGTGGGAATTCTTCGGTGCGAACCGCGCGGCCCCGCTCCCGTCGATCCGTGCGATGCCGGACGTGCCCGACCGCCCTCGGCCGCTACGTGGCACTATCCGCCGGCGCACCGGGTCCGGAGGACGGTGGCCAGCCAGCTTGCGGCCCGGACGGCAAGCCTTTGCGGAGGCGCCAAGTCGGTGCCGTCACCGGGCGGGACGATGCCCGCGGGCGACGCGGCCGAACGCAGGTCCGGTTCTGGTCGGATGGCCGGCCCGCGTCCCGGCTCGCTCAGGACGGACACGAGCCAGCCGGCGCCTCCGAAAGGGGGCAGTTGGCTGGCGGATCGCGGGGCATTGGATGTACGACGGCGGTGCATCGCGAAGCCTCCATGAGCGGCTTGCTCCGGTGCCGATCGTGCGGCCGCGCCGAGTTATCCGGCCAGTCACGCGACTGGATCGAACCCGATACAGAATGTGGACTGGATCGGGGCACCGGCCGTGCCTACACTGCTTGCGGGAGGCGGCGCGCATGCCTGGCAAGCCCTACGGTATCATCTGCCCGATCTCGAAGGCCTGCGAGCATCTGGAGCCCCGCTGGACCATGCAGATCCTGTGCGAGATGTGGGCCGGTTCCAGCCGCTTCAACGACATCCGCAGGGGCGTCGGCCATATCTCGCCCTCGCTGCTGTCGCGGCGGCTGAAGGAGATGGAGGACGCGGGGCCGGTCGAGCGGGTCGAGGACCACGCCAGCGGGAGCGTCGATTATTTCCGCACCGCCAAGGCGATCGAGCTCGAGCCGGCGCTGAGTGCGCTGGCGCAATGGGCGCAGCGCAACATCGAGGCGGAAATCGCGGTTGGCGAGCCCAACCTGTCGGCCATGATGTGGGGGGCACGGCGCTATGTGAACGTCGCGGAGTTGCCGCCGCGCCGCGTGGTCATCCGTTTCCATTTCGCCGGCGTCGTCTCGGACTACGATTGCTACTGGCTGGTGGCGCAGCCCGGGGCGGAGATCGAACTCTGCGCCTCCGATCCCGGGGCGGACGTCGATCTGTACGTCGAGACGACGACCGTCTCGATGGCCGCGATCATGCTGGGCCGCACGTCGATTGCCCGCGAGATCGAGGAGGGGCGCCTGTTCCTGTCCGGCGACCCGCGCCTGATCCGCACCATGGATCATTGGTTTCCCAAGGAAGACAACGCTGACATTGACGGGATTCTGCCGTTCAAGGCTGCCCGGCACGGGGCAGGCTGACGTGTCTCCGGCCTGCGGCACGAGCCGTGGCGCCCGACCCGGGCATCGCCCTTGCCCGGCGCGACCCACGGACGCGGCGAAGCATCAGTGCACCGGGGAACCCTGATGCGTCTCTTCCTGCTTACCGCCCTGACGATGACGGCCTTCGCCGCGAACTCCGTCCTGAACCGGGCGGCGGTGGGCGGCGGCAACATCGGCGCCGTGGAGTTCGCCGTCGTGCGGCTGGTGGCGGGTGCGGGGATGCTCGGCATCCTGATCCTGCTCCGGCGCGGCCGCACCGGGCAGGCGATGTGGCCGGGGTGGCGGGGCAGGGTCGCGGGGGCGGGGGCACTTCTCGTCTACCTCTTCGGCTTCTCGCTCGCCTATGGCGGGCTCGACGCCGGCACCGGGGCGCTCGTCCTCTTCGGGATGGTGCAGATCACGATGTTCGCGGGTGCGTTCGTCTCGCGCGAGGCCGTTCCCGCGCGGCGCTGGATCGGTGCGGCGGTCGCCTTCCTCGGCCTCGCCTACCTTCTCTCGCCGGGGTCCGAAGCGGCGGAACACCCTACCCACGCGGCGCTGATGGCCGCGGCAGGGGTCGGCTGGGGCGTCTATTCGCTCTCCGCCCGTGGCACGCGCGACCCTCTCGGCGCGACGGCGTGGAACTTCCTCCTCGCCGTGCCGGTCGGGGGGCTTGCGCTGGCGCTCCTGCCCGGCGCGGCGGCGCCGACGGCCGGGGCCGCGGGGCTCTTTCTCGCCGTCGTCTCCGGGGCGCTGACATCGGGTCTCGGCTACGCGCTCTGGTATGCGGTCCTGCCCGACCTAGGCGCGGCGCGGGGCGGGGTGGCGCAGCTCACCGTGCCGGTGATCGCGCTTGCCGGCGGCATGGCGTTCCTCGGCGAGGCGCTGACGCTCCGGTTCGTCATCGCCTCCGCGCTCGTCCTCGGGGGGGTCGCGCTCGCGACGATGCCGCGGCGCGCCTGATCCCGCGGTCAGAGCGGCTTGACGAAGCGGCGGATGTCATGTCCGGTCCCGGCGTCGTGGCGCGTGACCCCGGTCGCGACGAAGCCCTCGCGCTGCCAGAACGCCCGACCGCGCGGGTTGGCCTCCAGCACTCCCAGACAGAGCCGTGGCCCGCCCATCTGCCGGGCGAGCGCCTCGAGATGGGCGAGGAACCGCGCCCCGTACCCCTTCCCGCGCAGCCGCGGCGCGAGGATCATCAGTCCGAGATAGGCATCGGCAGGCTCGGGAAAGCCGAAGGACAGTTCCGCCACGCCGGAAAGCCGCCCCTCGACGAAGAGCCCGAGCCGGTGGGACCGGGCGGCATCGGCACCCGGCGGGGTGTCGGTGAAGAAGGCCTCGGCCTTCGCGCGGTCGGGGGGCGCCCGGTCGGCCAGCAGCCAGTAGTCCGCCGCCTCGGCATAGAGTGCCTCGACAAGCGGAACGTCGGTTCCGGGATCGAGCGCGCGGATCAGCATGGCAGGGGCGCGATGGCGATCACCTCCAGCGCCACCGTTCCGGCCGGCCGGCGCCACTCCACCCAATCGCCCACGCGCGCGCCGAGCAACGCGCGGGCGAGCGGCGACTGCGGCGCGATCCGGTTCCGGGTCGCGTCCGCCTCGTCCTCGCCGACGATCTCGTAGGCGGTCTCGCGGCCCTCCTCGTCGGCGACCGTGACGCAGGTGGCGAAGGCGACCTCGCCCTGCGGCTGGGTGGCCGGATCCACGGGGATCGCCGAGGCGAGCCGAGCCTCGACATAGCGGATGTCGCGTTCGGCGGCCTTTTCCGGCAGCCGGTCCAGCCGGTCTGCCCGCGCCTTCAGCCGCAGAAGCTCGGCCTGGGTCGCAGCCAGCCGCTCGCGCAGCGCCTGCAGGCCGCGCGGCGTCACGTAATTCGGATGCGGCGACAGCGGCAGGTCGGGCAGGGGTTCGGTATCCGGCCCGTCCTCCTTCACGAAGGCGCGGCTCATGGCACGATCTCCTCCAAGGGGTCGTAGAATACCGGCGCGCCGGGCGCGAAGGCGATCCGGGGCAGGCTGTCCGGCTTCAGCCGGATCGCCGACAGTTCCGCCGGGGCGAAGAACCGGCAGGTATGGACGATGCCGGCGGGATCGCGCCAGGCGGGGTCGAGCGCGCCGCGCATGACCCGGCAGCGGAAGAAAAGGTCGACCTGATGGTAGCCGGATTTCGGGTCGTGGAACTCGTTGACGAGCGCGAGCGGCCCGACCTCCACCTCGAGGCCGCATTCCTCGTGCACCTCGCGGCGGAGGTTGTCGGGCAGCGAGTAGCCCGGCTCGGCTCCGCCGCCCGGCGCGCCCCAGAGGTCCGAGCGGTTGCCCGGATAGGCGTTGACCAGGAGAAGGCGGCCATCCTCGACGATGATCGCGCGGGTGGCCAGGCGGGGCGAACGGGGTTTCATGCGGCCAGAGTGACGAAGCGGCGGACGAAGGACAAGGGACTCGCCTGCGGCGCGCGGCCTGCCTATGTCTTGGCCATGTTGAGAACGCTCCTTGTGCTTTGCCTCTTCGCCGCCGCGCCTGCGGCGCGCGCCGACTGCGTCGTCCTCCTCCATGGGCTCGCGCGCAGCGAGGCCTCGTTCTTCCTGATGGAGTCCGCGCTCCTCCGCGCCGGATACACGGTCGTCAACGACGGCTATCCCTCGACCGCGGCGGGGATCGAGGCACTCGTGCGCGACCACGTCGGGCCCCAGGTCGCCCGCTGTGGGGCGGGGGAGACCCTGCATTTCGTCACCCATTCGATGGGCGGCATCCTCGCCCGCGCGTGGCTCGCCGAAAACCGGCCCGAGGCCATGGGGCGCGTGGTGATGCTGGCGCCGCCCAACCACGGGTCCGAACTGGTGGACGCCTTCGGCGACCTCGGCCCCTTCCGCTGGCTGAACGGCCCGGCGGGGCTTGAGCTTGGCACCGGGCCCGATGCCACGCCCAACACGCTGCCGGCGGTCCAGTTCGACCTCGGCGTGATCGCGGGCGACCGCTCGCTCAACCCGATCTACTCGGCTGTGATCGAGGGCGCCGACGATGGCAAGGTCAGCGTCGCGAGCACGCGCATCGGCGGGATGCGCGACCATATCGTGCTGCCGGTGACGCATACCTTCCTTATGAACAACCCGCTCGTCGTGGCCGAGGTGCTGGAATTCCTCGCCCATGGCCGGTTCGACCACGGCCTGACCTATCTGGAGGCCGTGCGGCGGGTGTTGCCGTAGGCGGCCGCGGTCTAGGTCCGCCGGACGATCCGGTTCACATGGCCCATCTTGCGGCCTTCGCGCGCCTCGGCCTTGCCGTAGAGGTGGAGTGCTGCATCCTTCTCGCGGGCGATGGCCGGCACGTCCCGGATGTCGTCGCCGATCAGGTTCTCCATCACCACGTCGGCGAAGCGGCTGCCGTCGCCCAGCGGCCAGCCGGCGACCGCGCGGATGTGCTGCTCGAACTGGTCCACCGCACAACCGTTCTGCGTCCAGTGGCCGGAGTTGTGGACGCGGGGCGCGATCTCGTTCACGACGAGGCCCGCCGGGGTCACGAAAAGCTCCACCCCCATGACGCCGACGTAGTCGAGCGCGGTGAGGATGCGCGCGGCCAGAAGCACCGCGTCGGTCCGCTGCGCCTCGGTCAGCCGGGCGGGCACAGTCGTGGTGCGCAGGATGCCCTCGCGGTGGACGTTCTCCCCGGGATCATAGGCGGCCACCGCGCCGTCGCGGCCCCGCGCGGCGATGACGGAGACCTCGTGGCTGAAGGCCACGAAGCCTTCGAGGATTGCCGGCGCGCCCGCCATCGCCGCGAGCGCCGCCGCGGCATCGGAGGCGGACGCGAGCCGCACCTGGCCCTTGCCGTCGTAGCCGAGCCGGCGGGTCTTCAGGATCGCCGGGCAGCCGATGGCCGCGATGGCGCGGTCGAGGTCGGCGGCCCCCCCCACCGCCGCGAACGGCGCGGTCAGAAGCCCGATGCCGCTCAGGAAGGTCTTTTCGGTGAGCCGGTCCTGGCTTACCGCCAGCGCGCGGCGGTTCGGGTGGATCGGGCGCAGCGCCTCCAGGGCGTCGAGCGCCGAGGTGGGGACGTTCTCGAATTCGTAGGTGACGACATCGACTGCACGGGCGAAGCTGGCGAGCGCCTCGTGGTCCTCGTAGGGTGCAGTCGCGACCGCGTGGGCGACGTCGCCCGCGGGCGGATTTGCCGCCGGTTCGAAGATGTGCGTCCGGTAGCCGAGCCGGGCCGCGGCGACCGACAGCATCCGGCCAAGCTGGCCGCCGCCGAGGATGCCGATGGTGGAGCCGGGGGGCAGCGGCTCAGTCATCCTGCGGCTCTTCGGGGATCGAGGCGGACAGGGCGCCTCGCCAGGCGTCGAGCCTGGTGGCGAGCGCGGGGTCGGACAGCGCGAGGATGCCCGCGGCCATCAGGCCCGCATTTGCCGCACCGGCCGCGCCGATGGCCATGGTCGCGACGGGGTAGCCCTTAGGCATCTGGACGATGGAATAGAGGCTGTCCACGCCCGCAAGCGCCTTCGTCTGAACCGGCACGCCGATCACCGGCACCCGGGTCTTCGAGGCCATCATCCCGGGCAGATGTGCGGCGCCGCCGGCGCCGGCGATGATGACGTGAAGACCCCGCTCCACCGCCGAGCGGCCGTAGGCCCAGAGCCGGTCCGGCGTGCGGTGGGCCGAGACGATCTTCGCCTCGTAGGCCACGCCGAGTTCGTCGAGAACCGCCGCCGCCTCCTGCATCGTGGGCCAGTCGGACTGCGACCCCATGATGATGCCGACCTTCACGCTCATGCCGCCTCCGCGCGCGCTGCAAATGCGCGCGCACTATAGCCGGCAGGCCCCCCGGCGCAAGGCGGCGTCAGGCGATGATGTCGGGTGTGAGGATGTCCTCGATCCGCGCGATCTGATCCTTGAGGCGCAGCTTCTGCTTCTTCAGTCGCCGGAGCGTGAGCTGGTCGGACCGCCCCGAGGCTTCCATGAGGTGGATTGCCTCGTCGAGGTCGCGGTGCTCCTGCCGCAACACTTCGAGTTTGACGCGCAGGACTTCTGTCGGGTCCATTTCCAGATGGGCGTTCATCTCGTCGCTGGCCATGAGTCGGATGTTCCGGTGGTGGCGAAGGATAGCAAGTCCCCGTGAATGCGGGAAGCTTTTCACGTGCCCCGTCTTGTCGGGATGCAGTCGACGCTCCATATTCTCCGCAAGGGCCGCCCGGACGGGGGCCTTGACGCAATGTCGCTTGATGCCGAGGACATGGCCTGAGATGACGAAACTGACCTTCGCCGCCCATCCCTTCCTGCTGGGCTTCGATCAGCTCGAAAGGCTCGTCGAACGCACCGCGAAAAGCGGGAACGACGGCTATCCTCCCTTCAACATCGAGCAGTCGTCCGAACACGGCTTCCGCATTACGCTCGCGGTGGCCGGATTCCGCGACGGCGACATCGCGATCACGGTGGAGGACCGCCAGCTGATGATCCGCGGCCGCCAGGCGGAGGACGCGGACGAAGGCCGCATCTTCCTGCACAGGGGCATCGCCGCCCGCGCCTTCCAGCGCAGCTTCGTGCTTGCCGAGGGCGTCGAGGTCGATGGCGCCCGGCTGGAAAACGGGCTTCTCCACATCGACCTCGTCCGGGCGGTGCCGGAGAAGGTGGTGCAGACGATCCGCATCACCAAGGGGTAAGGAGAAACGGGCATGGATACGAGATACGATTTCGGGCCGGAGACCGGCGAGCGCATCGTGTATGTGCGCGAGGTCGCCGTGGCCGACCTGCCGGAGGAGATCCGGGCGCAGGCGATGGGGCTCGATACCCTCTATGCCCTGCACGACGCCGGCGGCGAGCGCCTCGCGCTCGTCAAGGACCGCAGGCTGGCCTTCATCCTCGCGCGGCAGAACGACATGGCGCCGGTGAGCGTGCACTGACACGCCGTCCGCAACTGCGGTTGCATTGACCGGCGACGGAAAGCCCTTGCAACTGCGTGTGATTCATCGGCGGCAAGAGGGGCCGCCGTTCTGGCAAGACACGAGGGAAAGATGACGAATGTGACCGGATACAGCCGCACGCAGATCGCGCTTCACTGGGGTATCCTCCTCCTGCTGGGGGTGAGCTATGTCAGTAGCGACAAGATGAAGGCCGCGTGGTACGCGATTCACGAGGGTCGGGATGCCTTCGGCACGACGGCCGCCGCGCACGTCTGGATCGGGGTGGCGATCCTCGTCCTTGCGCTCGTCAGGGTGGCGATACGGCTGACCCGCGGCGCGCCCGACCTGCCTGCCGGCGGACATCCCGTAACGGACCTGATCGCCAAACTTACCCATCTGGGGCTCTACGCGCTCTTGCTGCTGATCCCCGTCTCGGGCCTCATGGCCTGGTTCGGTGGCGTCGATGCGGCGGGCGAGGTCCACGAAGTGACGTTCAACCTTGGCATCGCACTGGTGATCCTGCATGTCGTTGGGGCGCTCTACCATCAGTTCGTTCTGAAGGACGGCTTGATGGACCGCATGAAGCGCACGGGTTAGAACACCCACTGAGACCGAAAGGGGATCCCGGCGGCACGCCGGGGTCCCCGCGTTTGCCGCGCGCTCAGAGCGCTGCGCCCTCGTTGAGGCCGAGCATCAGGTTCAGGTTCTGCACCGCCGCACCCGATGCGCCCTTGCCGAGGTTGTCGAGCACTGCGATCAGGACCGCCGACCCGGTGTCGCGGTTGCCGTGGACCGAAAGTTCCATCCGGTTGGTACCATTGAGCGCCTGCGGCCAGACGCGCGGTTCGTGGGCTTCGGCGGGGACCACCGCCACGAAGGACTCGCCCGCATAATGCGCCCGCAGCGCCTCCTCGGCGCGGGCGATCCCCCCGGTGCCGAGTTCAAGGTGCACCGCGACGGCCATGCCCTGCGCATATTGCCCGACGGAGGGCACGAAGACTGGCGGACGCGCGAGGCGGGCGTAGCGGGTGATCTCGGGCAGGTGCTTGTGACCCTGCGCCGCGCCATAGAGGAACGAACCCTGCACGGCGCCGGATTCGAACTCCTCGATCATCGCGTTGCCGCCCCCGGAATAGCCGGAGACGCCAGAGATGGCCGGGGGATGCGCGGGGTCGATCAAGCCGGCATCGACCAGCGGGCGGATCAGCGCGATGGCACAGGTGGACCAGCAGCCGGGATTCGTCAGCCGCGCCGCGGTGCGGATCGCGTCGCGCTGGCCGGACGCCATCTCGGCGAAGCCGAAGCACCAGTCGGGATGGGTGCGGTGGGCGGTGGAGGCGTCGATGATCCGTGTCGCGAGGCCGGCGTCGTCCGAGACCGCGACGATCTCCTTCGCCGCCGCATCGGGCAGGCAGAGGATCGCCACCTCGGCCTCGGCAAAGGCGGCAAGGCGGGCGGGAATATCCTTCCTCAGCGCAGGGTCGATGCGGACGAGCGAGACGTCTTCGCGACGTTCCAGTCGCTCGCGGATCTGCAGACCCGTCGTGCCGACATCCCCATCGATGAAGACCTTGTGTGCCACCGTTCCGCTCCGTTCCGAAAGGCCCGGCCCATATACGCGCTTGGGGTCCGAAGTAAAGACCAAACGCCCGGCCGGGATGGGTCGGGCGCCGTGGGGTATTCCGGCGGTCAGGCGCGGATCAGGCCCATCTGTTCCAGCTTGAGGATCACCTGATGGGCGCAGTTGTCCACCTCGGCATTCTCGGTCTCGACGCGAAGCTCCGGGTTCTCGGGCACCTCGTAGGGGTCGGAGATGCCGGTGAATTCCTTGATCTTGCCCTCGCGCGCGAGCTTGTAGAGCCCCTTGCGGTCGCGCCGTTCGCATTCCTCGACGCTGGTGGCGACGTGCACCTCGATGAAGGCGCCGAAGGCCTCGACCATTTCGCGCACCGCCCGGCGCGTCGCGGTATAGGGCGCGATCGGCGCGCAGATTGCGATGCCGCCGTTCTTGGTGATTTCGGACGCGACGTAGCCGATGCGGCGGATGTTGATGTCGCGGTGCTCCTTCGAGAAGCCGAGTTCCGAGGAGAGGTGCTTGCGCACCACATCGCCGTCCAGGAGCGTCACCGGGCGCCCGCCCATCTCCATCAGCTTGACCATGAGCGCATTCGCGATGGTGGACTTGCCCGAGCCCGAAAGGCCGGTGAAGAACACCGTGAAGCCCTGTTTCGACCGGGGCGGCGACGTCCGGCGCAACTCTGCCACGACCTCGGGGAAGCTGAACCAGTCGGGGATATCCAGCCCCTCGCGCAGGCGACGGCGGAGTTCGGTGCCCGAGATATCCAGTACGGTCCCACCGTCAGGCACTTCGTTTGCGGGGAAATACTGCGCTTTTTCCTGCACATAGACCATGTGCTTGAAGTCGACCATCTCGATCCCGATCTCCGCCTCGTGCTTCTTGAAGAGCTCCTGCGCCTCGTAGTGGCCATAGAAGTCCTTGCCTCGGCTGTTCTTGCCGGGGCCGGCGTGGTCGCGGCCGACGATGAAATGGGTGCAGCCGTGGTTCCTGCGGATGAGCCCGTGCCACACCGCCTCGCGCGGGCCGGCCATGCGCATGGCGAGGTTGAGAAGGCTCATCGTCGTGGTCGCCGACGGATACTTGTCGAGGACTGCCTCGTAGCAACGCACGCGGGTGAAGTGATCGACATCGCCGGGCTTCGTCATGCCGACGACCGGATGGATCAGGAGGTTCGCCTGCGCCTCGCGCGCGGCGCGGAAGGTCAGCTCCTGATGCGCGCGGTGCAGCGGATTGCGGGTCTGGAAGGCCACGACTTTGCGCCAGCCGAGCTTGCGGAAGTAGGCGCGCAGTTCGTTGGGCGTGTCGCGGCGGCCCCTGAAGTCGTAGTGGACGGGCGGCTGGATTCCCGTCACCGGCCCGCCGAGATAGACCGGACCCGCGACATGGTGCAGGTAATTCACCCCCGGATGGGCGAGATCGTTGGCGCCGAACACCCTTTCCGCCTCGCGCACCTTGTCCGGCACCCATTTGTCGGTGACCGAGAGGATGGCGAGGATCACGCCTTCCTGATCGCGGAGCGCGATGTCCTGGCCGGGCTCGACCCCCTCGGCGAACTTCGCGCTGACGTCGAGCGTGACCGGGATCGGCCAGAGCGCGCCCGAGGCCGTGCGCATCGTGTCCACGACGCAGTCATAGTCCGCCTCGGTCAGGAATCCCTTCAGCGGATGGAACCCGCCGTTCATCAGAAGCTCAAGATCGCAGATCTGGCGGGGGCTCAGGTCCCAGGACGGAAGATCCCCGGCCTCGTGCTTCAGCTTCTGGGCGGAGTCGTAGGAGACATAAAGTTCCGGGATCGGAGCAAGATTCGGCAGCGACATCGGCAATCTGACCTCTGGCTTGGCTTGGCGGTCGACGTGCCGCCGTCCCGCGCGCGGATAGCCCCGAAATGCGGCAGAATTCAAGTCGCGGCCGCCGAAAGGCGGCGCGACCCCGGGGCCATCGCAGGAAATCCCGGGGCAGGGCAGGCATTGTCGCCAGCCCGGCGGAAACTGGCGACGCCGTGCCGTAGCGCGGGGCGCGCTCAGCGGCGAACGATCACGAGGCGCGCCGCCGCGGGGAAGGCAACCCGGCCATCGGGGCGGATGTGGTCCCGGAGCACGGTCCGCGCCGCCGTCTTGAGCCGCGCGAGCGCGTCCCTGGAGACCATCTCGGCGAGGGTCCAGCCGCCGATCTCGGTATCGAGCCAGGCGTCGAGAGAGGGGTGGCGCACCGTTCCCATGAAGGGGCGAACCTCATCCGCCGCAAGGCCGGTGGCCGCGAGCTCCCGGGTGACGGCCGCCGGCCCGCCAAGGCAGAAGGGCGCGGCCAGCGCCTCCGCCGCTGCCGGGCCGACGATCTCGCCGACGAGCGGGACGAGGCGATCATAGGCTGGCGAGTCGCCGACACTTTCGAACACGGTCAGGCCGATCCGCCCGCCGGGCCGCGTCACCCGGGCCATTTCGCGCAAGGCGCGGGTCCGGTCCGCAAGGAACATCAGCGCGAACTGGCAGAGGGTCGCGTCGAACACATGGTCGCCGAAGGGAAGCGCCTCGGCTGCGGCTTCCCGCCAGGCGATCGCGGATGACTTGCGGCGCGCCACGGCGAGCATGCCGGGATTGATGTCCACTGCGGCGATGGGGCTGCCCGGGCCGCAGCGCCGCTCTGCCGCCAGGGCAACGGCGCCGGTTCCGCAGGCCACGTCCAGAATCCGCTCGCCCGGCTTCAGGTCCATCGCCTCCACGAGCATCGCCGCGAAGGGGCCGAAGAGGGCCGGGACGAATGCGCGGTCATAGACCTCGGCGGCGGACGGGGTGACCTGACCGGCACCGGTTCTGTCAAGGTCTGTCATGGGGTCCTCCTCTCCTGCCCCCAAAATCCTCCCTTCGCGCTGCGCTACCCGATAGTCCGGATTCTGGAGTAGAATGCCTTTGTCGGTCGCGCCTATCGTCCCCGGAGCAGGAGGCAACATGCGTCGCTACGGACAATTCTGCCCCGTCGCCAAGGCGGCCGAGATCTTCTGTCCACGGTGGAATGCGCTTATCCTGCGGAACATCAGTTGGGGCGCACACCGCTTCTCGGAGATCCAGCGTGGCGTCCCGATGATGTCGCCGACGCTGCTGTCGCAACGGCTGCGAGAGTTGCAGCGCGAGGGGATACTGGAGCGTCGCGGCCGGGGGCGCACGCAGGGTTACCACCTGACCGAGGCGGGTGCCGAATTCACCCCGATCATCGAGGCGATGGGTGTCTGGGGACAGCGCTGGGCACGGCGTGAGCTTGCCGCAGGCGAGGCCGACGTGGACCTGCTTCTCTGGGGGATCGAACGGAGCGCGCGCGCCGATGCCTTCGGCCGTCGCGCCGTCGTCAGGATCGAATTCACCGATCAGCCGCAGCACAAGGCAGTCTGGTGGTACCTGAACGAGGATGGCCGTTGCCAGCTCTGCGTCGACGATCCGGGCGGCGAGACCGACCTTTACCTGTCCGCGACGGTTAAGGATTTCATCCGGGTCTACCGGGGTGACCTGCCCCTTGCCCGCGCACTCGCCGAGGGCAGGCTCGAGGCGCTGGGCAGCCGCGCGGCGCGCGATGCCCTGCCGGCCTGGCTGAACCTCGGCCCGTTGAGCCGGGTGCGACCGGCGCGGGCCGCATAGGCGACGCCGCGCCCTCGGGCTATTCCGCCGCCGCGGCCGCCGGTTGCTCGGCCGCCGCCAGCCAGCGTTCGGCGTCGAGTGCTGCCATGCAGCCCATTCCCGCAGAGGTCACGGCCTGGCGGTACACATGGTCTGTCAGGTCGCCCGCCGCGAAAACGCCCGGGATCGAGGTCTCGGTCGTTCCCGGCCGCACCTTCACGTAGCCGCCGTTGTGAAGCTCCACCTGGTCCTTCACGAGTTCGGAGGCCGGCGCATGGCCGATCGCCACGAAGAAGCCGTCGCAGGGCAGGATGCTTTCTGCGCCGCTCTGCACGTTCCTCACCCGCACGCCGGTGACGCCCAGGGGCGCCTCGGTGCCGAGGATTTCCTCGACCGTATGGTTCCAGAGGACCTCGATCTTCGGGTTCCTGAACAGCCGGTCCTGCATGATCTTCTCGGCGCGGAAGCTGTCGCGGCGGTGGACCACGGTCACCTTCGACGCGAAATTGGTCAGGAACAGTGCCTCTTCGACCGCCGTGTTGCCGCCGCCGATCACCACCACTTCCTTGCCGCGATAGAAGAACCCGTCACAGGTGGCGCATGCCGAAACACCGAAGCCCTTGAATTTCTCCTCCGACGGGATTCCCAGCCACTTCGCCTGCGCGCCGGTGGCGAGGATGACCGCATCCGCCGTATAGATCGTGCCGGAGTCGCTCTCTGCGGTGAAGGGCCGCTTCGAGAGGTCGAGCGTGGAGATGTGGTCGGAGATCACCTCGGCGCCCATGGCGCGGGCGTGTTCCTCCATCCGCACCATCAGGTCGGGCCCCTGCACCTCGGTGTCGCCGGGCCAGTTCTCGACCTCGGTGGTGATGGTGAGCTGGCCACCGGGCTGGATGCCCTGGACGAGGACCGGGTTCAGCATCGCACGGGCCGAATAGACCGCAGCGGTATAGCCGGCCGGGCCGGAGCCGATGATCAGAACCTTTGTATGCCGCGTCTCGCCCATGGCCGATCCCCCTTGCCGTCACAGGGGCGATATAGTCGGGCTTCCACGCCGAGGAAAGGGCGAGGCTGAGGGATGCGGCGCCGGCGCCGGGCGCGCGGCTCTGCCGACCCGGCAGCAGGCGGGGGGGCTCGCGGAATCTTCGGGCCAAAATCTTGCGTGAATCTGAAATAATATTGCGCGCGCCGGGTCCGCCGGATAAGTTCCGCGCAAATTCGGGAGACGCAAGATGGCCGCCAACAGACTCGACGAGATCGACCGCAAGATCCTTGCCGAGTTGCAGGACGACGGCCGCATGACCAATGTCGAGCTTGCCCGCCGGGTCGGCATCTCGGCCCCGCCGTGCCTGCGCCGCGTCCGCACCCTCGAGGAGGCCGGCTATATCCGTGGCTACCACGCCGACGTCAACCCGCGCGAGCTTGGGTTCGAGGTGCAGGTCTTTGCAATGGTCGGTCTCCACAGCCAGGCCGAGGCCGACCTGTCCGCCTTCGAGACCCGTTGCCGGAACTGGCCGCTGGTCCGCGAATGCCACATGCTCAACGGCGAGATCGACTTCATCCTGAAATGCGTGGCGCCCGATCTTTCGACCTTCCAGACCTTCCTGACGGAAGACCTCACTTCGGCGCCGAACGTGGCGAGCGTGAAGACGAGCCTCGTCATTCGTTGCGCCAAGGACAAGCCGGGCGTGCCCTTCGAGGTGCTCGAAGCGAGGCTGGGGCGCAGCGCCTGAGGCCGGGTCCCAGAGCGCCGCGCCGCGTCTCAGGCGTGCAGTGCCGCCTCCACCTCGGCCGCGGTCATCCGCGGATGGGCGAGGGCGCCGAAGTCGGCGATGGAGCGCATGTGCGGGAAGAGCGTCAGAAAGACCTGCGCAACCTGCGGATCGAACCCGTCGGACATGCGCGCGCCCGGATGGAAGCTTTCGATCTCGAGCCCGGCGGCGCGGATCGAGCCCTGGCGTTCCAGCACAATGTGGAAGACCGAAAGCGCCGCCACCGGCGAAACCTCGATGATGGACACGCCGTCGGCGAAGGCACAGGCAGGCGCATAGGCCGCCTCGACGCCGGTGGCGAAGCGGCAGCGCGCGTCGCGGACAAGGATGCGGGCACGGGGGCCGAGCACGAGGTCGGGCATCGGCCTGCCGACGCCGAAGGCATCCGCCGTGATCCGCGTGAGCGTCGAGCGCGGCATGCCCGGCATCGCCCGCTGGGGAAAGAGCGTCATCGAGCCGATCCACGTGATGCGTTCGGCGCGACCCTCGGCGGTCAGCGCCTCCATCCCCGGGACGAGGTCCTCGACTGCCACGGGGCCTTCGGTCGTCGCGATCACGGTGCCCCGCGCGAAGGCGGAAAATGCCTCCTCGAACTCCGGGATAGCCGGAGCGAGCCGGGTGCAGGTTTCGAAACGCCCCTCGGCGTCGAGATAGGCGATCTCGTAACGCCGGGTCAGCGGCGTGCTGCGCAGCGGCCCGGGATCGGCAGGGGCGGGTTGGGGAAGGGTCCGGGAATGCGGAACGGGGGAATTGAAAACATCCGTCGACAGACGGCCAATGGGCACATGAGGGTACGACACGCGAACAGCCTTTCGGTCTAACACATCTGCGGAGCCCCCACCCCTTAAATGCAGATAGACTATGGGAGACAATCTGCGGACTTCCCGGCCATCTGTCAAAGGCTGGCGATGATTTGAAGCTGGTGCCGGACAATCGCGGGTCGCGGGCCCCGCTTTGTCCCGCAGCAAGCGACAAGGCGGCGGCGTTAACGCATTGGGAAGTTTTCCGTGGTGGTCGGGGTGCCGAATCAGGGGGCCTCCGGGCCGGACAGGAGTCCCCCTGGGGGAAGTCCGGCGGACCGGCCTCGGGGGGGGGCAGCCGGTCCGCCAGTGGCGGGACGCGCGGGGCCTTGGGGCCAGTGCGCGCGTCGCAGGGGAGAGGCGAAGGACGTCAGCTGCGGGCGGGCAGGCCGGGCGCGCGCTGGGGTTTCGGACGGCGGATGGCGGTTGGGCGGGCGCCACGCTGCCAGGGTAGGGTGACCCCGGGCTTCGCGCTTTCCACCAGGACCGATTTCATCCAGCGGCGTACCGGCTTCATCTGACTGCTCCTTGCCTCGATCATGGCCTCTTGCGGGCCTTTGAAGGTTCCGACTCTGTGATCGGACGGGCCCATTCTAGCGGGCATTGCGGCAAGGATTGGGCGGCAAGTCGGGTGATTTCAGGGCAGATGCGATGGCTCTCCCGGCGGGCGGAAAGGAAGAGACGCAAACGGGATCAACAGGTTGCGAGACGCCCAGGCACAGACGCTAGAGCCGGATCGCCGAAATCAGCCGGCCGTAGTCGGCCTCGTGGCGGTGGACCGAGCGGCGGAAGGAAAAGAACCGGTCCGGGTCGGAATAGGTGCAGTGGCGGGTCCATTCGGCAAGGCCCACGCCCGCTTCGCGCAGGCGATGAAGCCCGAAGGCGGGCAGGTCGAAATGTGCCCGGTCGCCATTGCCGCCGGCGAAAAAGCGCGCGTAGCTCGGGTCCTCGTCCAGAAAGGCGTCGAGGAATTCCGGTCCGACCTCATAGGCGCGCTGGCTGATCGTCGGCCCGATGATCGCCACCGTCTCGTCCCGGCGCGCGCCGAGCACCTCCATCGCGTCGAGCGTGGCCTCGAGCACACCGGCGAGCGTGCCGCGCCAGCCGGCATGTGCCGCACCGATCACGCCGGCGACGGTATCGGCGAAGAGGACCGGCTGGCAGTCCGCCGTCAGCACCGTCAGCGCAAGGCCGGGCACGGTCGTCACCATGGCGTCTGCCCTGACCGGTGCGTCAAACGGTTCCGTCACCGTGACCACATCGGGCGAATGGACCTGATGCACGCCGACGAGCGCGCGCGGTGTCAGCCCCAGCGCCTCGGCCACCCGCTCGCGGTTGATCGCCACCGCCTCGCGCAGGTCCGAGGAGCCGGGCCCGCAGTTGAGTCCGGTGAAGATGCCGGAGGACGCGCCCCCGCGGCGGGTGAAGAACCCGTGCCGGAGCGGGACGAGGGCGTCGTGGGTCAGGATTTCCAGCGTCATCCGGCGGGGTCCAGTCCTGGCGGCGGGGCTTCACCCTGGGGGTAGGCGGCAATCACCTTGAATAACTGTCCCATTTCGTCGGGATGGGTCAAGCGGCGATGCGCGGCGAGGTGGGTGCGAAGCGGCTCCCCTGCCAGCCCTCGGGCGAGGACCTCCGCGCGGGCTGCGATTCCCAGCCGTTCGAGGAAGACCCCCTGCGGGGTCATGGCGGTGACGGCCGCGCCCTCGGCCGCGAAGGCAAGCGCGAGAGCCTGGAAATCCACATGCGCCGTCAGGTCGGCCTCGCCGGGCTCTGCGAAGGGATCGGCGGGCGCATGGCCCTTCAGCGCCTGGAACGTGTCGCCGAGCGAGCGCCAGCCGCCGTAGTCGACGACCAGCGCCGCGCCGCCGCGCCGGGCGACGCGCCGGCCGATCTCGCCGGCGATTGCAGCGGCGGCCGGACAGGTCTCCACCACGTCGCCTTCGCAGGTTTCGGCTACGCGATGTCTGAGCGCGGGGTAGGGCGTCACCGGGCCGAGGCCGGGGGCGAGGCGGTCGGCGCGCAAGGTCACCATCCGCTCGGCCCAGCCCGTGCCCCGGCGTTCGAACTGGCGGATCGGCAGGGCGTCGAAGAATTCGTTGGCTACAAGGAAAAGCGGCAGATCGGGCAGACCCTCGACCCGGTCGTGCCACTCCGGCGCCAAGCCTGTCAGGGCCCTCGCCTGGCGGGCACGGAGCGCGGGCGAGGCTTCGACGAGATGGACCTTTGCGGCCGCGAGCATTCCGGGCACCGAGCGCATCGCGCGCAGCATGTCGGCCATCAGCGTGCCCCGCCCCGGCCCCACCTCTGCCAGAGCGAACGGCTCGGGGCGGCCCTGGTCGAGCCAGCACTGGGCGAGGCAGAGGCCGACAAGCTCGCCGAACATCTGGCTGATCTCGGGCGCGGTCGTGAAGTCGCCTGCCGCGCCGAAGGGGTCGCGCGTCGCGTAGTAGCCGTGCGACGGGTTCAGGAGGCATTCGGCCATGTAGTCCGACAGCGGAATCGGCCCATCGAGTGCGATGCGACGGGCGAGCAGACGGCCGAGGGGCGTCATGCCCGCCGCGCCTTGCCGATGAACCAGAGCCCCGCGAGGATCATCGGCAAGGACAGGATCTGGCCCATGGAGAGGCCGAAGCCGCCGACTTGCAGGGCATGGCCGAGCGGGTTGTCAGGGGTGATGAACTGCGCGTCGGCCTGGCGCACGAACTCCACCGCGAAGCGGGCGGCACCGTAGCCCATGAGGAAGACGCCGGTGACAATCCCCGGCCGTTTCAGCGCGCCCCTTCGGACGAGGAGCCAGAGGAGAAGGCCGAGCGCGAGCCCCTCGAGCCCGGCCTCGTAAAGCTGGCTAGGGTGGCGGGCGCAGAGGCCGGGGATGATTCCTGGGCAGTCCTGCGCATCCAGGCCCGGGAAGATCACGCCCCAGGGCAGGTCCGTCGGCCGCCCCCAGAGCTCGGCGTTCACGAAGTTGGCGATCCGGCCGAAGAAAAGCCCGATTGGCGCGACGAGCGCCATGGCGTCGGAAAGCTGCATCGCCGGGACGCCGTTTCTGCGGGCGAACCAGAGCCCGGCGACGAGGACGCCGAGGAACCCGCCGTGGAACGACATCCCGCCTTCCCAGACCTTCACGATCTCAAGGGGATGCGCGAGGTAGTAGAGCGGCTGGTAGAAGAGCACGAAGCCGAGCCGCCCGCCGAGGATCACGCCGAGGATGATCGCGGTCAGCAGGTCGTCGGCGCGCTCGGGTGCCATCGGGGCCACGTTCCCCGGCCAGAGCGCAGGCCGGCGCAGGAGGCGCCGGATCACGAGGAGGCCCCCGAAGAGCCCCGCGAGATAGGCCAGCGCATACCACCGGAGCGCCAGATGGGCGCCGAAAAGCTCGATCGAGAAGACTTCGGAGGAAATGTCGGGGAAGGGGATCGCGGCCTGCATCGTCACTCCTTTGCCGCCTCTCAGAGCCTTTGCCCGCGACAGAGTCAACCTTGAGCTTTCGCCTCGCGCCGCGCATATAGGCGGCGAGGGCAACGGCCGGAATGGAGGCGCGCGATGAGCGGTCCGAACAAGTTCTTCGACGACATGTCGAAACTCATGACCAGCGCGATGGGCGTGGCGCAGGGCGCCCGGACCGAGGCCGAGACGGCGATGAAGTCCTGGATGGACCGCTGGCTCGCCGACCGCGATTTCGTGACGCGCGAGGAATTCGAGGCGGTGCGCGCCATGGCGCAGAAGGCGCGCGAGGAAAACGAGGCGCTGAAGGCGCGGCTCGCCGCGCTGGAAGCGGCGGCACCCCTTCCGAACACCGGGCGCGGCGGCAAGTCCAAGGACTGACCGGCCCGTGAGGCGCCCGCCGATTGACCGCCACCGGTTGATCTGTCCACAGGGAATTGCGTTCCCGGCCCGCCGGGGCCCAAGATTTCGCTTTACAGGCCCGGGATCTGCCTACACCATATGGGGTAGGGCGGCGTCGGGCAAGCGCCGGACCTTGTAGCTCACCCAGCCCCTTGTAGGCTGCGGCCTGCCTGGGGCCAGAAGGACAGAGGCCGGGCATGGCAGTTACCGACAGCTTCCTCGACAGCGACGACCTGCACCCCATCGACATCGTCGAGACGCTCGCCGAACACCACGAATGGCACTTCGACCGGGTGACCGACGACCAGATCGCCATGGCGGTCGAGGGCCAGTGGCGGACCTATTCGATCACGCTCGCCTGGTCGGGCTATGACGAGACGCTCCGGCTCATCTGCACCTTCGAGATGGACCCGCCCGAGGAACGGCTGCCCGCGCTCTACGAGACGCTGAACCGCACCAACGACATGGTCTGGTGCGGCGCCTTCGCCTTCTGGCGCGAGCAGCGGCTGATGGTCTGGCGCTACGGGCTTGGCCTCGCCGGGGGACACATCGCCGGGCCCGAACAGATCGACCGGATGATCTCCGACGCGGTGACGGCGGCCGAGCGCTTCTACCCGGCCTTCCAGCTCGTCTGCTGGGGCGACGACAGGCCCGAAAAGGCATTGGACGTGGCCATGGGCCGCGCCTACGGTCGCGCCTGACGGAGGCGTCGGACGGGGTTTCCCTCGGCCGACGTATCGGTCATCTTCGCCCGCGCGAAGATGGAGGCGACAATGGACATGGGCGATCTGCGGGACCGGGGGCTGGTGCTTCTGGGCTGCGGCAAGATGGGTTCGGCAATGCTGGCGGGCTGGCTCAAGGGCGGGCTGCCGGCACAGAGCGTATGGGTACGCGAACCCCATCCTTCGGATTGGCTCAGGGCGCAGGGCGTGCATCTGGACGGCCCGCTTCCGCCCGGCCCTGCCATCGTGCTCATCGCCGTCAAGCCGCAGATGATGGCCGCGGCGCTGCCGGGGCTTGCCGGGTTCGGCGGTGGAGGGACGCTCTTCCTCTCGGTCGCGGCGGGAACGACGATTGCCAGCTACGAAGCGACGCTCGGGGCGACGACGCCGATCGTGCGCGCCATGCCCAATACGCCGGCCGCCATCGGTCGCGGAATCACCGCGATCTGCGGCAACGCGCGGGCGACCGAGGCGCATCTGGCGCTGGCCGAGGCACTGCTCTTGGCCGTAGGGCAGGTCGTCCGGCTGGAGGGCGAACACCAGATGGACGCGGTCACCGCGGTATCGGGCTCGGGCCCGGCCTATGTCTTTCACCTGATCGAGGCGCTCGCCGCCGCGGGCGCGGCGGAGGGGCTGCCGGAGGCGCTCGCCATGCGGCTCGCGAAGGCCACGGTCGCAGGTGCGGGGGCGCTGGCCGAGGCGGCGGAGGAGGGACCGTCGCAACTCCGTGTCAACGTGACCTCGCCCGGCGGCACGACGGCGGCGGCGCTGAAGGTGCTGATGGACGAGGACCGGGGCTTCCCGGCGCTTCTGAAGGAAGCCGTCCATGCGGCGGCGGAACGGGGCCGGGAACTGGGAAAATGACCATCAGCTTCGACGAATTCCTGAAAGTCGATGTGCGCGTCGGCCGGATCACGCGGGCCGAACCATTTCCAGAGGCGCGCAAGCCCGCCTTCAAGCTCTGGGTCGATTTCGGTCCCGAGATCGGCGAGAAACGGTCCTCTGCGCAGATCACCCGGCACTATACGCCCGAGGGCCTGATCGGCCGCCAGGTGCTCGCCGTGGTGAACTTCCCGCCCCGGCAGATCGGCAAGGTGATGTCCGAGGTGCTGGTGCTCGGCGTGCCGGACGAGGATGGCGAGGTTGTGCTGATCGGGCCGGGTCAGGAGGTGCCGCTCGGCGGGCGGCTCTACTGAGCCGCCGGGGGCCGCGCGCTCAGGTCGCGCGGTCGCCCACCTCTTCGCGCCAGTGGCGGCGGCAGAGCGAGACATAGGTCTCGTTTCCGCCGATCTGCACCTGCGCCCCCTCGCGCAGAGCACGGCCGTCCGAGCCGCGCCGGACCACCATCGTCGCCTTCCTGCCGCAGTGGCAGATCGTTCTGACCTCGCGCATCTCGTCGGCGAGCGCGAGAAGCGCGGCCGAGCCGGGGAAAAGCTCGCCCCGGAAATCGACGCGGAGCCCGTAGCACATGACCGGCACGCCGAGATCGTCCACGGCGTGGGCAAGCTGCCAGACCTGATCGCGGGTGAGGAACTGCGCCTCGTCGAGGAAGACGCAGGCCACCGTGCCCTCGACAAGCCGCGCCGCGATCACGGCGAAGAGGTCGGTTCCGGCGTCGTAGGTGTCTGCCGGCTCGCCGATTCCGATCCGGCTCGCGATGCGGCCGGAACCGGCGCGGTCGTCGAGGCGCGCGGTCAGGAGAAGGGTCGCCATGCCGCGTTCGCGGTAGTTGTACGACGCCTGCAGGAGCAGCGTCGACTTGCCGGCGTTCATGGTCGAATAGTGGAAATAGAGCTTGGCCATGCGCCCTGATAGCCGCGCCGCCACGGGGTCCGCAAGCGGCAGCCGGGGGAACCCACCCTTGCGATCCCCCCGGCCGGTCTTCCCACCCGTTACCACCCCGGCGCGGGGCGAGGCCCGGTCCGGACGGTCACTCGTCACGTCAGGCAAGGGTCGCCGCGCTGCTGCCGGACGGGCCGGCTTTGGCCTTCCCGATCGCCAAAGGCGCGACGAACCCAACTCCCTCCGGCCTCGGGTCGCCGGCACTCGCACCCGTCCCCCACACATGCAGGGACGGTTTACAAATGACAAAGCGGCGCCGAGACAGTAAGGGGAATGGCAGGGACGATTTCCCCCGGCTACCGGGGCAGAGGGATGTATTCAGAGTGACGAGCAAGGTCGACAACTATCTGAAAAAGCACACGGAAGCCTTGGTGAAGGACGTCGGCATCGAAGCCGCCGCCGGGCTTTGCGGGAAGTCGAAGGCGACGCTCGGGCGCTATTATTCCGCCGATGCCGAGCACACCGACCGCTTCATGCCGATCGACGTGGTCGCCGCGCTCGAGGCCGCGGCACGCTTCCCGCATGTCACCGCCGCGCTCGCGGACCTCAGGGGCATCACGCTCAGCTACGACCAGGAGCGCAAGAACGGCGGGCCGGGCGGCGTCAACTCCGACGTCGTGGTGCTGAGCCAGCGGTTCGCCATGCTGATGGCCGAGTACAACCAGTCGATCCAGGACGGGCGCATCACGATCAACGAGGCCAAGCGGCTGCTGAACGAGACGCTGGCGATCCAGAAGGTGCTGATCGACATGAAGCTGCACCTCGAGGACGAGGCACACTGAAGGCCCTCCCCGCGGGCGTCGGGATCGCGCGCCGAGGAGGCGTGCGGCTGGGGGGAGCGGGTACTAGGGGATTGGCTGTACGCACAGTGCGCGGAATCAAGTCATAATGAGTTACGCAAGGCGCTGGTGCTTCTTCTGCGGTATTCGCTTGCCGCAACCTCAATTGGTAAGGCTGGACGTGGAGCTTGCTGGTGTCAGCCAGTCAGGAGCAACCCTCGAACGGAGAATGCCGCGGCCGAGGCCAGAGACCCAGTCAGTTAACACCGCGATCATGGCGTCTAATGCTCGAAAACCAACGATGAGTGGGCGGCTCCGCGGCGATATATGAGCCGTCAAACGCTCGCCGGCGTAACCGAAAATCCCGCCGTCAGGCTGCCCGCCGTGGCCAACTGAAAAAGGTGGACATCTCCGGGGGCCGGCGCTCCTACACCATGCCGCGGGACTCTATTGCACGGGTCGCGTCCGTCAAGCTGGTGTAGGATCCCGGATGGCCTGAGGGCATGATCAGGCGGCTTTCGCGGTTATGCTGAGAATGGGGTCGATCTCCTCCTTGTCGATCTGGGCGAAGGCCTCGACCATCATGTAGCGGCTCGCGGTCTTGACCTCCTTGTTCAGACGCTCGATCTCATCCGTGCTGTGCAGCTTGGTCCGGTGCTGGCGGGGGAAGGACATATAGGCCAGCACGCCATGCTCGCTTGCATCCATCAGGTCCGCGAGCTTGGGCCAGCGCGGACGGAGCGGCTCGGCGACCTTGCGCCAGGTTTCCCCGGCATGGGCGCGGTCGGGCTGGTCGAAGGCCTGGGGGATCGCGGCGGCGATGACGGTGTGCTGGCCGCGGGAGACATGGGCCAGCGCGTTGCGCATCCAGTGAACGCGACACCGCTGCCAGGTTGCCTTGAATACCCGGGCGATGGCGGCCTTGAGTCCGGTGTGGGCGTCGCTGATCACCAGCCTGACCCCGCCAGGGCTGCGGGCTTTCAGCGAGCGCAGGAACTCGGTCCGGAAGGTCTCAGCTTCCGAGGGCCCGATGCCGAGGCCGATGATTTCGCGGCGGCCCTCGGTATTGGCCGCGACGGCGATTATGGCTGCGACTGGCACGATCCGACCGCCCTGGCGCACCTTGAGGTAGGTGGCGTCCAGCCAGAGATGGGGCCACTCGCCGGTCAGCGGGCGGTTCAGGAATTCGCCTACGCGCTCGTCATTCGCCATGGTTCTTGAACCAGTGGCGCACCATGGCTCATTCCTTGCACAGCTTCGATACGGTGCTCTTCGAGATACCGCGCAGCCCCGGCGCCTGCACCAGCTCGTCGACGCGGCGGGTCGAGACGCCCCCGATCCCGTTCGCGGACTCTCTCGGACCGGTGGCGTTCGCCCGCTCACCCTGGATCACGGCCACCAGCGCCTGCTCCGAGGTCTCTCGGGCCTCGAGGAAGCCCGGGAAGTAGCTCCTCTGCCGGAGCTTCGGCACCCGCAGGTTCAGCGTGCCCAGACGGGGATCGAGAGCGCGGTCTCGATCCCCGTTCCGCCAGGTCTTGCGTTCGCCGCTGCGTTCATGACGGCCGTCGACATCGGCCTCCATGATCAGCTGCAGGACGGCTTCGGCAATGCCGCGCAGGAAGTCTCCCCGATCGTGCCTGGCCAGCAGCTCGGGCAGGTCCATGTTCGTCCTGGTCATCGTTCGCCATTGTCCCCGGACCAATGGCGGACAATGGCTCATTCTCCGTAAGGTCCGTGGTTGAAGTCGCCAAACTCCACCTCGATGGCCACCCGGGATCACACCGCCAGCGGCGTTTAAACTACACCACGTGCGTGGACGCTGACCCCGCCGCCCAGCATCGCTGCCTCTCGACCACCGATAAGGAAGGTGAATCAGAGATATGGGGCTTTTGAACAGCCCCCAGCGGAGAGTTTCCCCGGCGAACGCCCGGAGCGCAACCCGGGGCCGGGCTAACCCGGTCGGCAAGCCGGAAGTGCGGTCCCCCGCTGCCGCCGCGCGCCCGTTCGCCCAGCCCTGCCGCAACGAAGCTCCGGGCAGGGCGAACGGCAAGCGGGGAGGAATGGTGTGCGGGCGGGTCTCAGGGCCGCGCTCCTGATCCTCGGCGGGGGCCGTGCTCGCGGGCTGCGAGGACCTGGCCTGTTTCGTTCAGGACAATCCCGCGGTTGTCCGCACGATCAGCGACCGCGAGGTGATGATCGTGGACCGCCAGTTCTGAGCCGGCCTCTGCGGCAGCCCGCTGGCGCGTCGCGTGGCCGCGGGCGAGTCCGCCCCAGCCCGGCGCGGGCCTAGGTCCGCACCCCGGAGAACCGATTCTGCCACTCCTCCCGCTCCTCGTCGGCGATCTTCGCGAAGAGGACCTCGGGTGTCTCGAACGGGTGCCCCGGCTTCAGGACCGTCAGCGCCTCGGCGACGGGTCCGGGCCAGGTCTTGTCGTCGCACTTCATCGCCGCGAGCATCTTGGCCGCGGCGTCGGGGATGAAGGGCTCCGAAAGGATCGCGTAGAGACGGATGAGGTTGAGCCCGAGGCGGACCATTGCGGCGGCACGATCGGGGTCGTCCTTGAAGACGGTCCAGGGCGCGGCAGATTGCAGGTATTCGTTGCCGGCGACCCAGATGGCGCGGAGTTCCGTCGCGGCCTTGCGGATCTCCATCGCCTCCATGTGGCCTTCGTAGGCGCGGACGCGGCCCTCCAGTTCCGCGATCAGCGCCGCCGCGCGCTCGCCGGTCTGGCCGCCCGCGGGCACCGCCTCGCCGTATTTCGAGCGGCAGAACTTGGTGATGCGGGAGACGAAGTTGCCGAGAACGTCGGCGAGGTCCTTGTTGACCGAGACCTGGAAATTCTCCCACGTGAATTCGCTGTCGGCGCTTTCGGGCGCGTGCGAGAGGAGCCACCAGCGCCAGTAGTCCGAAGGCAGGATCGAAAGCGCCTGATCCATGAACACGCCGCGGCCCTGGGAGGTGGAGAACTGGCCGCCGTCGTAGTTCAGGTAGTTGAAGCTCTTGATGTAGTCGACGAGCTTCCACGGCTCGCGGCTGCCCATGATCGTGGCAGGGAAGGAAAGGGTGTGGAAGGGCACGTTGTCCTTGCCCATGAATTGCACATAGCGCACATCCTCGGCCCCCCTGTCGGTTCGCCACCAGCGTTCCCATGCAGAATCCGGATATTCCGCGTCATCCGCCCATTCGGCGGTGGCGGCGATGTACTCGATGGGGGCGTCGAACCAGACGTAGAAGACCTTGCCCTCCATGCCCTGCCACGGCGCGCCGTCGAACTGCACCGGCACGCCCCAGGAGAGGTCGCGGGTGATGCCGCGGTCCTGCAGTCCCTCGCCATCGTTGAGCCACTTCCGCGCGATCGAGGTCGTCAGGATCGGCCAGTCGGTCTTGCTGTCGATCCAGTCGGATATCTCGCCCTTCAGCGATTTCTGCTTGAGATAGAGGTGCCTGGTCTCGCGCACTTCCAGTTCGGTCGAGCCGGAGATGGCCGAGCGCGGATTGATGAGGTCGGTCGGGTCGAGCTGCTTGGTGCAGTTTTCGCACTGGTCGCCGCGGGCCTTGTCGTAGCCGCAGTTGGGGCATGTGCCCTCGATGTAGCGGTCGGGCAGGAAGCGGTTGTCGGCGACGGAGAAGACCTGCCGTTCGGCGACTTCCTCGATGAACCCGTTCTCGCCGAGCCGCTTCGCGAAATGCTGGGTCAGCCGGTGGTTCCGTCCCGACGAGGAACGCCCGAAATGGTCGAACGAAAGGCGGAAGCCGGCGGCCAGGTTCTTTTGCACCTCGTGCATCTGGGCGCAATAGTCGGCGACCGGCATTCCCGCCTTGGCGGCGGCGAGTTCGGCCGGGGTGCCGTGTTCGTCGGTGGCGCAGATGAACATGACTTCATGGCCACGGGCGCGGGCATAGCGGGCGTAGAGGTCGGCCGGAAGCTGCGAGCCGACGAGGTTCCCAAGGTGCTTGATCCCGTTGATGTAGGGGATCGCCGAGGTGATCAGAATCCGGGCCATGCCTGCGCCTTTCCGTCCGCTTCCGGCGGTGATTTAACGGCTTGGCGCGGCAAGGGCCAGAGGTTTCCCCCCCGGCCCGCGCGGCGTCACTGGGCGGTGTAGGCGCCGTCGACGAGGTGGTAGGACCCGGTGACGAAGCTTGCCCGGTCCGAAAGCAGGAAGAGCGTCAGCGCCGCGACCTCCTCGGGCCGGCCGAGGCGGCCGATCGGGTGCGCAGCGATCAGTTGATCCTTCGCAGCCGGCGGAAGGTTGTCGAGCAAGGGCGTCGCGATGAAGGCAGGGCCGATGGCGTTCACCCGGATGCCCTTCGCCGCGTATTCCATCGCCGCGACCTTGGTGAGCCCGAGGACGCCGTGCTTGGCGGCGGTATAGGCAACGGCATTGGCGAAGCCGACGGACCCGAGGATCGAGGAGACGTTGACAATGGCGCCGCCGCCGGACTTCTCCATTGCCGGGATGCCGTAGCGATGGCCGTGGAAGACGCCGTTCAGGTTGACGTCGATCACCTTCCGCCAACCGTCGATGGGGTAGGCCCCGGTCGGTTCGAGCGGCCCGCCGATGCCGGCGTTGTTGACGAGAAGATGGAGCCCGCCCGTTCTCCCGACGGCGAAGGCCACCATCCTCTCCACCGCTGCCGGGTCGGCCACGTCGCAGGCATGCGCGACCGCATTGCCGCCCAACTCTGCCGCCACCGCCTCGGCCCTGGCGAGGTCGAGGTCTGAAACGACGACCGTGGCGCCGGATGCCGCGAGGTCGCGCGCGATGGCTGCGCCGATCCCTGAGCCTGCGCCGGTGACGATGGCGGTCTTGCCATGAAAGGTGATGTCCATCGTGTCCTCCTTGAGAATCGTCTTCTCATGTCCACATGGGTCCACGGACTCGGGAGGGGAAGTGCGGCTAGCGGTCGCCCCCGCGTGGCCGGCGCAGCAACCGTCCGATCAGGAACGACGTGCGCGGGGTGTAGACATAGAGCGTCCGGTCCGCCGGGGCGGGCCGCGCGCGCATCCGGACGAGCCCGAAGGCCACGAGGGCCACATGCGCGGCGGCGATGAAGGCGAACATGGCTGACGGCCCGTAACCCTCGATCAGCGCCGAGGCCAGGAGCGGCGAGGCGATCGCGCCGATCGCATAGAGGAACATGAGCGCCGCCGAAAGCTCCACCCGCTCGCTGCTTTCGGCGAAGTCGTGGGCATGGGCGGTCGCGATGGAATAGACCGGCAGCGTGGCCGCGCCGAAGGCGGCAGCGGCGACAAAGACCGGCACTGTGCCGAGGCCCGAGACAGCGACGGTCAGCGCGCAGGACGCCGCGGCCGCCACGGAGATGCCGATCAGGACGTGGCGCCGGTCGAAGCGGTCGGCGAGCCAGCCTATCGGGAGTTGCACCAGCGCGCCGCCGACCACGAAGGCGGCCAGGAAGAGCGCGATCCGATCGGCCGAAAGCCCGACCTCGATGCCATAGATCGGGCCCACCATGCGGAAGGCCGCCGTCGTTATGCCCGACACCACGACACCCATCGAAGCGAGCGGCGAGCGCGACCATGCGAGACCGGGCCGGAGCCGTGGCGCGGGGGGCATCGCGGGCTGTTCGGCCCGGCTTATGGTCACGGGAAGGAGGGCGGCGCAGCAGAGGATGGCAAGGAGGTTGTAGGAGAAATAGGCCGCAGGCGCGAGCACGCCGATGACGAGCTGCGCGCCGAGCGATCCGAGCGTGTCGACGATCCGGTATGTCCCCATCGCGCGCCCGCGCACCGCGTTCGTGGCGCGGTCCTGCAACCAGGCCTCGATCACCGTGTAGCAACCGGCGACGCAGAGGCCCGAAAGAATGCGCAGCCCCGCCCAGGCGATCGGATCGACCATCATCATGTGGGCGAGGATCCCGATCGTGCCGGCCGCGGTGAAGGCCGCGAAGGCGCGCGAATGTCCGACCGTGCCGACGAGTCGCGGCGCCCACCAGCAGCCGATGAAGAAGCCGAAGAAATGCGCCGAGCCGAGCAGCCCGATCTCAGCCCGCGAGAACCCGAGCGCCACGCCGGAGAGCGCGTCGAGCGGCGCCACCCCGCCGGTCCCGAGCTGGAGGAAGATGATCGAGAGGAAGAGGGCCGCGAAGGAGAGGAGGAGGCGCATCGGTCATGGCTTCTGCTTCGGCCACCATGTCCCCCGGGCGTGCGCTTGCCCAGAGCCAATCGACGCGGGCGGACGATTTCCCGCGCGGTTTCGCCGCCTGAGACGGCCACCCGACGCGGACGTCCCGTTCGTCGGCCCCCCCCTTGGGTGGGGAGTACATGCGGACAGAAGGCGGGAGCAGCCCGCCCGGTGATCCGGTGCGGGTCGTTTGGCGCCTCTCGGGCGCCTCCGCGGGATCGTGGGCCGTCAGCCGGCGCGGCGGACGTGCAGGAGGATCCTGAGCCGGACCGTATCGCCGACGCTGCCGGCATGGCCGGAGGCGCCGAAGGCCGCGCGGCTGATCGTGCCGGTGATCAGGACCGTCAGGTCGTCGCGCGCGCCCGGGTCGCTTCCTGGCGGCCGGTAGAGCACGGCGTCGAGCGTCACCTCGCGCGTCACGCCGCGGATCGTGGCGCGCCCGGTGACCGCGACGCGCCCCTGACCCGCGCTGGCCACGCGCGTGCTTTCGAACCGGATCTCGGGATGATCGGCCGCGTCGAGCACGCTTTCGCCCATGATCGCGCGCGCCGCGAACGGGATGTTTGATCGCGCCCGGTCGGCGCGCAGCGTCACCGCGAAGCGGCTTTTGGCGACCTTCTCGAAGTCGATGGCAAGATCGGCCTCGGCGACGGGCAGGCGGGCGCGGACCACGACCGGGCCGTAGTCGACCTCGGCGGTGACGGCGGAGCCTTCGGGGTCGTAGGCATAGGGGATAGGGGCGGCGACCGCCGGAGGGGCGATCACGATGGCCAGGATCGTCGCCAGGAAGAGTCTGCGGCGCATGGGCTTTCCTTCTGGCCGGCGGCGGTGGCTGAGGGGGAAGTCTACCGCTGCTGCCGCGCCACCGCATCACGCGCTTTCGCCTCGCCGGGGCCGGTTTCCGCCGTGGCGGGCATCCGCGCGAGGGTGAAGCCGGCCCGTCGTCCGTCTCCTCCCGCCTCCTCGGCCCGGCGGTCCGTCTCCAGCCCGGCGCTGGCCCGGAGGTTCCAGCACGCCGGCGGCCCGCTCCGCGCCCTGAGAAGGTCGAGCTGCCATCCGCTCTGCCCGGAACGATGGCGGGGCGCGAGGCGCCAGCGGCTCTCCACGCCCTGCGCGCCGCCCTCGCCGGGCGTCAGGATAAGCCCTGTCGGCACCTGATGCCCCTCGCGCGCGCCGGTCTCGGCCGCAAGCTGGAGCCGGCGCACCGGGGTCAACCCCGGTGGCTCCGGCAGTTCGGCGACGACAAGCGGCGTTGCCGCGCATCTGAGCGCCTCCTCGACGCACCACAGGAGGTCCTCGGGGCGGCGCGGGGTGGCGAAGAGAAGCCGGCCCGGTTCGATGAACGCGACCACGCCTTCGGGAAAGAGCCGCTCCGGCATCCAGCCGGGACGGATCCAGAGGACCGGCCCCTTCGTCCCCCTTGCCGCCATGAGCGCGAGCGTGCGCCGGGCGGAGCCGCAGAATTCATGCACCCGCGCCCGGGCGAGCGTAAGCGCGCCGAGGAAAGGCAGGGCGCCGCGCCCTGGCACGTCGCTCTGCCGGATGAGCCGGGCGAGGTCTTGAGTCGTCATGGGGAAAGACTACAATGTTCCCTTATTGTTCTCAATTCCGGTTTGAAGGCGGCGACCTTCCGCTGCCCGCATCCCCCGCTTTCGGTATCGGTCCGACCATGCCGGCGCCGGCGCCGGGGGCCCCCGCCAGCATGCGGCGGAGCGTGCCGTCATGGCGGAGGACCGCCCGCTCCAGCGCCCCGGCGACATGCAGCGCCACCAACGCGAGGAACATCCAGGCGAGCGACCGGTGGAGGACGACGAGCGCCGCCTCCCAGTCCGGCGAGACGGGCGCGATCGGCGGAACCGTGACGCGGCCGAAGATCACCGTGTCGATGCCGGTGGCGGACCCATAGGCCCAGCCGCTGACCGGCACGGCGCACATGAGGACATAAAGCGCCCGGTGCGTTCCATGCGCGAGCCGCATCTGCCATTCCGGCGGGCCGGGCAGGGGTCCGGGCGGCGGAGCGAGGCGGTGCCAGCCGATGCGAAGAAGCGCCAGGGCAAGGAGACTGATCCCGATCGTCTTGTGCAGGCCGAAAAGCCAGAGATTGCCCAGCCCGACCTCCATCCGCGCGACATAGGCGCCAAGCCCGGCGGTGCCGAGGGTGCCCGCCGCCATGGCCCAGTGCAGGACGCGCGTCATGCGGCCAAAGCCACGCGCCGCATCCGGCGCGGTGTCCGCGTCACGCGTCACGGTCGATCCGCGCGAAGATCTCGATCCGCACCTCGTCGCCGACCAAGTCGGGCCATCCCGTCGCGCCGAACGCGCTGCGCTGAACCGCCCCGACGAGGCGGATGGTGAGCCGCGAGAGGTCCCCCGGCTCCGTCCCCGTCTGGCGGAAGATCGTGGCGAGGAGCGTCACGGGCTTCGTTACGCCCCGGATCGTCAGCGCGCCGTCGATCAGCGCGTCATCGCCCTTGCGGCGGACGGACGTGCTTTTGAAAGCAATTGTCGGGAAGGCGCGCACGTCGAGAACCTTCGGTCCCATGAGCGCCTGGGCTGCGAAAGGAAAGCTCGCCTGCGATCGCGTGGCGTCAAGTGTCACGCTGATGTGCGAATTCGCCAGGCGGTCGAAGTCGATGGCAAGGTCGGCCAGCGTGACCGGCATGCTTCCGGTGATCCTGTCCGGGCCGAAATCCGTCTCGAAGGTGACGCTCGATCGCCCGGCGTCAAGCGCATAGCGCACCGCAGCCGCCTCGGCCCCGGTTGCCTGAAGGGTCCCCGCCGCGACAAGGAAGAGAAGAAGGCTCCGTCGGTACATGATGCAAGACTCCGCGGCCCGTCGCCGTTCCGGCCGAGACGCACTCGACGCGAAACATACACGGCTGCCGCGCAGTCGGCCTTCATATCCGCGTGAACGTGCCGATGGCCGGCCCTTGCCTTGGTCCCTTCGCCAAATACTCTGGGGGCGCGAACGATGGGAGCATGATGTGAGACAGGTGGTTCTCGGCGCCGGCGGCCCGGCGGTATCTGCGCTGTGCCTCGGCACGATGACCTGGGGCAACCAGACGCCGGAGGCGGAGGCGCATGCCCAGATCGACCGCGCCGCGGCGGCGGGCGTGACCTTCATGGATACGGCCGAGATGTATCCGGTGAATCCGGTGCGCAAGGAAACCGTCGGCCGAACCGAGGAGATCATCGGCAACTGGATTGCGCGCGGCGGCCGGCGCGCGGACTGGGTGATCGCGACGAAGATCGCGGGCGAAGGGTCCGTCGCGCGCGATGCGGGCGAGGTCATCGACGCAGCTTCGATCCGCGGGGCGCTGGAAGGTTCGCTCAGGCGTCTCAGGACGGATCATGTGGACCTCTACCAGTTCCACTGGCCGAACCGCGGCAGCTACATGTTCCGCCAGAACTGGTCCTTCGACCCGCGCGGGCAGGACCGCGCGGCGATCCGTGCCAACATGGTTGAGTGCCTGGAGACACTTGCCGCGCTGAAGACGGAGGGCAAGATCGGGGCCTTCGGGCTGTCGAACGAAAGCGCCTGGGGCATGGCGCAATGGATCGCCCTGGCCGAAGCCGGGCACGGACCGCGGCCCGTGTCGCTGCAGAACGAGTACTCGCTGCTCTGCCGGCACCACGACACGGACCTTGCGGAGCTTGGCCACAACGAGCGGATTGCGCTTCTGGCCTTCTCGCCGCTTGCCGCGGGACTGCTGACCGGAAAGTATCAGGGCGACGTCGCTCCTCCGGGGTCGCGCCGGGCGGCCAATCCGGGTCTCGGCGGCCGCATCACCCCACGGGTCTGGGGGGCGGTCGCCGCCTACCTCGACATCGCGGCCGGGGCAGGTCTGGACCCGGCGCAGATGGCGGTGGCCTGGACCCTGACACGGCCCTTTCCCGTCGTGCCGATCGTCGGCGCGACGACGGTGCCGCAGCTTGAGAACGTGCTGAAGGCGGTCGATCTGACGTTGCCCCACGAGGTTCTCGCGCAGATCGCTGTGGCGCACAGGGCACACCCGATGCCCTACTGACCGCGCCTGACCGCCGACGCCGTTCTGGCGAAACGGGCACGGAAGGCGCGGGCGAAGGCGGCCTGCCCGGCGAAACCCGTCCTAAGGGCGATTTCCTGCAGCGGCAGGCGGGTGTCTGTCACCATCCGCCGCGCCTCGTCGAGCCTCAGGTCGCGGAAGAACCGGCCCGGGCTGGTGCCGAGGTGATCGGCAAAGAGCATCTCGAGCCGCCGCGGCGAGAGTTCGACCCGTCGCGCGATCTCGGCCACCGCGGGCGGGTCCTCGATCGCGCGCTCCATGATCGCGATTGCCGCACCGAGCGCGGGGTCGGCGCGGGCAAGGCGGGCGGCGGGCACAGCCTGCTGTGGCACCGCCGGTCCATGCACGGGTTCGTAGAGGAAGGCGCCCGCGACGCGCAGCGCGAGTTCCGCGCCATGGCGCGCCCGGATGAGGTCGAGCATCATGTCGAGACAGGGCGCCGCTCCCCCGGTCGTCACCATCGGCCCCGAGACGACGTAGCGGTCCCGCCTAACGTCGATGCGGGGAAAGCGGTCGCCAAAGGTCTCGAGGTCTTCCCAGTGAACCGTCGCCGCGCGGCCGTCGAGGAGGCCGGCGAGGGCAAGGAACCAGCTTCCGCCGTCGATCCCCACCATGGCGCGCAGGCGCGGCGCAAGCCGGCGGAGGCGGGCGAGGAGCGCCGGCGTCGCCTGTTCCATGAGCCGGAACCCCGCCACGATCATCAGCACGTCCATCGCCGCCCGGTCATCCAGCGGTTCCGTCGCCACGTCGAACCCGGCCGTGAGCGGAACGGATCCACCTTGGGCAGAGTAAAACCGCCAGATGAAGAGCGCCCGCCCCGCCCGTCGGTTGGCAGCGCGCATCGGATCGACCGAGGCCGCGAGCGAAAGCGCGTTGGTGTCGGCCATCACGAGGATGCCGACCGAGAGCGGCGCCGGGTCGGGCGCGAAGATGGTCCGTTCGTTTTTCATCAAGCGTTTCGTATTCTGCCAAACGGCGTCGCACAAGCCGAGCTTGCATCCCGAAGCCCCCGCGACGAGGGTGGAACGGCCCTGACCCGGAGCCCCGTCGATGCGTCCTCTGTCCTTGCTGGCCCTGATGGCCACCCTGACCGCCTGCAGTCCGGCCCCCCAGGAGGTCGGCCTGCGCAACACCGAGGCACCGATCTCCTCTAACGCGAGCTTTGACGCCGCCCGTTTCGCCGATGTCTGGCACGTTGCGGCGACCTATGGCGATGAGGCGCGCTGCGGCCCGCTTGCCGAGACCTGGGTGCCGACAGGTCCAGCCGCCTACCGCGTCACCGGGACCGCCTGCGGCCCGCGCGGCGCGCGCGCCTTTGCGTCCGAGGCGAGGGTGACCGGACCGGGCCGCATCACCCGGGGGGGTGAGGAGCTCTGGGTGCTCTGGGTCGATGCAGACTACCGCGTCGCGGTCGTCGGGACGCCCTCGGGGCGCTTCGCGCGGGTGATGTCGCGCACGCCCACGGTCCGGCCGGACCTCATGGAGGCGGCGCGGCGCGTGCTGCAGTTCAACGGCTACGACCCGGCCGGGCTGCGCGCGATCTGACCGCGCCTTCAGGTGTGCGCCGTCCTGCGGCGCGCCATGCGCTCTGCCATCCCCGGATGTCCGGTGGCGCTCAGCCCGTCCACAGCGCCCTGGTGGTCACGCTCGTCGCGGTTCTGGCTGAGCTTCGACTTGGCGAGTGTCCGGTGCACCGAAATGCGGAAGGCGACGATGCTGGCAAGCATCTTCTCCATGTAATCGGCCGGGGCATCGGCCATCCGCCATGCCCTTCCGCCGTTCACCCGCCGCTCGTGGAGGCGCGTCAGGAGACCCACCGCGGCGCGCTTTGCATGGTCGTCGTGCTGGAAGGATATCGCGCCGTAGACATGGACGGCCTGGTAGTTCCAGGTCGGTACGTGGCGGTGGTGCTCGGGCTTGGAAGGGTAGAAGTTCGGCGAGACATAGGCGTCCTCGCCCCGGAAGATCGCGAGCACTTCCTGACCGTCGGCGATCAGCCTGTGCATGTCGTTGGCCAGCGCCACATGGCCGATGAGCATGCCGGCTTCGGCGGCAAGGAGCGGGATGTGGTTTGCGACCAGGCCCTCGGGCGTCTCGGCGACGATGCAGCCGAGGGGCGCGGCCTCCATGACCGCCGCGATCTCGGCCGCGTCGAGTTCCTGGTAGTGCGGGGGGATGTACATCTGCAGTATCCGATGGCGGATGGGTGTCGCAAAGTGTGCTTCGGCGTCCGGGCTTTGGCAACGCCCTGCGTGCCGCTCAAAGCCCCTGCTCGGCCGCCAGCCGATCGAGCAGCACCGGGAAGTCCCGCGCGCCGACTTCGGCCTCGCGCACGAGCCAGTCGAAGTGCTGGGCAAAGCCCGCCACCCGCGCGCTGTCGCGGAACGCGATGTAATGCCGGCCGAGGTAGAGGACGGCGAGGAGAGGCCCGAAGACCGTGACAGGCGCCGAAAAGACGCGCCGGGCGTCGAAGGCGTAGATGCGCAGGCTCGGGTAGAGCTGGCGATAAAGGTCCCTGAGCCGCGCGATCTGCTCGGCCCGGATCGCCGCGGGCAGGCCGCGGTAGTAGCCCTCGGCCCGGGCGAAGGCTTCGAGCTCATGAAGCGCCACCGCCATCTCGTAGTCCGATCCCGACCGCGCCATCCAGGCGAGCCGGTCCTCGGACGCGCCGATGGCCTGTTCGGCGGTCCGGCCGAGCTGGGGCTCGTACTCCCAGCGCAGCATCGCGCGGGTCTTCAGCATGTCGGGCAGCGTCGCCGGAACATGGCGGATCTTGTAGCCCGCCGCCTCCTGGTGCCAGCCGAAGATCGTCTCGTCGATGAGCGCGCGCGGCGCCTCGGTCATCGTGAGCGAGGTGGCGAGGAGTTCCGCAAGCCGCTCCGGCCGTTCGGTGAGGCCGAGCAGCCAGTCGGCGGAGACAGCGAGCGCGGCGGCGCATTCCGCGACGAGCTGCGCGTTCGGCAGCCGCGCGCCCTCCCCGGACAGGAGCTGCGAGATGGTCGAGCGGTCCACGCCCGCATCGCGCGCGAGCCCGCTCTGCGTCACGCCCTTCTCGGCCATGGCGCGCGCCAGCCGGTCGCGGAAAAGGCCGGCGCGGTCGCGCTTGTCCACAATACCTTTCATACGATGATAAAATACACGAATGATGAGAAATGTTAATCATATTCGGAATTCGCAATTCGGCCACGTCAGGGTTCACTGGGGGCCGGGGAAAGGTACGGACAATGGACACACGACAGCGGACGATGCTGAAGGCGGTTCTTTGGAACCTCCTCGGCCTCCTGACGATGAGCCTCATCGGGCTTGCGATGACGGGATCGGTCGCGCTGGGCGGCGCGATGGCGGTGGCCAATACGGTCGTGGGCTTCGTGGCCTATGTCGCTTATGAACGGTTCTGGGCGCAGGTGCGATGGGGCCGGCGGGAGCGGTCCCATGGCTAGGGGCGCGGACACCGTCGAATGGCCGACGCTCCTCCTCGTCGCGGCCTGCTATGCGCTCTGGGCGGCGGCCACGACCTGGGCGGCGACACTGTGGCTGCCCCTCGCACTCGTGGTCCTGACGCTGGCGGTGACACTCCATTCGTCGATCCAGCACGAGGTGCTGCATGGTCACCCGTTCCGGTCCCGCAGGCTGAACGAGGCCCTCGTCTTCCTTCCCGTCGGGCTCTTCTTCCCCTACGGCCGCTTCCGTGACCTGCACCTTGCGCATCATCGTGACGAGCGGCTGACCGATCCCTACGACGATCCGGAGTCGAATTTCCTCGATCCGAAGGTCTGGGCGGGGCTGCCGCGCTGGCGGCAGCGGCTTCTGCGGTTCAACAACACCCTTCTCGGGCGCATGGCGATCGGCCCCGCGCTTTCCATCGTCGCGATCCTGCGCGACGACGCCCGGGCGATCCGCCGTGGCGACCGACGGATCGCCCGCGACTGGGCGCTGCATCTTGCGGGGCTCGGCCTCGTCGGGCTCTGGATCGCGGCCGCGCCGATCCCGCTCTGGGGCTACATCCTCTCGGCCTATCTCGGGATGTCGCTGCTGAAGATCCGCACCTTCCTCGAACACCGAGCGCATGAAGAAGCGCCGGGCCGGACGGTGGTGGTGGAACGCGGCGGGGTGCTTGGCTTCCTCTTCCTCAACAACAACCTGCACATCGTGCATCATTCGCGCCCGCGCGTCGCCTGGTACCAGCTTCCCGCGCTCTATTCAGCCGAGCGCGAGGCGTTTCTCGCCCGCAACCACGGTTACAGCTACCGCTCCTACGGCGAGATATTCCGTCGCTACTTCGTCAGGCCGAAGGACCCGGTGCCGCACCCGCTCCGACCCGGCAACTGAGCTTCCGCTTGGCCCCGGCGCGTGACAGAAGGGGCGCATGAGCCTCTGGGTCCTCTTCACGCTGGCGGCCGCCGCGCTTCAGACGGTGCGATTCATGCTGCAAAAACAGCTGAGGGGCGCCGGGCTGTCGACCGGCGGCGCGACCTTTTCGCGCTTCCTATTTGCAGCGCCGATCGCCTGCGGCCTCGCCGCGACGGCGCTTCTGCTGACCGGCGCCCGGCCGCCCGAGCCGGGACCGGGCTTCTGGGCCTATGTGACGCTCGGGGCCATCTGCCAGATCGTGGCCACTTTCCTCACGGTCGCGCTCTTCGCGCTTCGCAACTTCGCGGTCGGTGTGGCCTTCACCAAGACCGAGACGGTGCAGGTCGCCGCCTTCTCCGCCCTGATGCTGGGCGAGCGGGTGAGCCCCTTCGGCTGGGCCGCGATCGTGACGGGCTTCACGGGTGTCCTCCTCCTCTCGAAGGCGCCCGTGGCGGGGGCGCGCGTCTTGGGACGCCCGGCGCTCTACGGCGTTCTGGCCGGCGCACTCTTCGGCCTGTCCGCCATCGGCTACCGCGGCGCGACGCTCGCGCTTCAGCCTTTGCCGTTCCTCCTGCGCGCTCTGCTTGCGCTCGCCGCGGCGACGGTGATCCAGACCATGCTCATGGCCGCCTGGCTGCGCTGGCGCGAGCCGGGCGAGATCGGGCGCGTTCTCGCCCGCTGGCGGCGGACCGCGCTCGTCGGCCTGACGGGCGGCCTTGGTTCGCTCGGCTGGTTCGCGGCCTTCGCGCTCCAGAACGCGGCCTATGTCCGCGCGCTCGGACAGGTGGAGATCGTCTTCACGCTCCTCGCCTCCGCGCTCGTCTTTCACGAACGGCTGCATCTGCGCGAGGCGGCGGGGATCGCCCTGGTCATCCTCTCCGTCGTGGCGATCGTCATGGGCCTCGGCTGAGCCGGGGCCGGGGTCAGACGAGCCGGCGGAAGAGCGGCTCGGTCCCCGAGTTGTCGAAGAAGGGAACCGCCTCGGGCGCGCCGCCCCGGGCGACAAGGGCGCCCACTTCGCCGAGGACGACTTCGGTGATGAAGGGCAGGTTGAGGCGCCGGGCCTCGGCGAGCGGCACCCAGTGCAGATGCGACAGCTCGTCCGCCGCGCGCGAGAAGTCGTCGGGGTCGCCCGGAAGCGCGGCGGCGTCGGCGACGAAGAATCGCGCGTCGAAGCGTCGCGGCCGGCCGGGTGGCGTGATCGCACGGAAGACGAAGGTAAGCGCTGCTGCCGCCGGCCTCAGCCCGAGGGCGGCGAAGCCCTCCCAGTCGGGGGGCACGTCACCGGGCCAGGCGCCCGGAACGCCGAGGGCAAGGCCGGTCTCTTCCCAGAGTTCGCGGATCGCCGCCACGGCGAGCGCCGGACCGAGCCCCGCCGGAGCCGACTGGTCGAGCCGTGCGAGGCATCCCGGCCGCAGGGAGGACGCCAGCGCCACGCCCGCGTCGCCCGCATCGACCGCGCCGCCGGGAAAGACATACTTGTTCGGCATGAAGGCCGCGCCCGCGCCGCGCTGGCCCATCAGGATCGACGGACCTGCCGGCCCGCGGCGCACCAGCAGCACCGTGGCGGCATCCCGGACGCGGGGTTCCGACGCGGCCTCAGTCATCCAGCCCGCCGAGGGCAGTCCGTGCGCCGAAGCCATGCATCCGCTTCGCCCACTGGATGGCGACGATCACGCCCTTGAGTCGCGGCAGGAGGAAGAGCGACAGGGCCACGCAACCGGTCGCGAACACGGTCGAGAGCACGATGGGGTCGGGTCGCCACACGACAAAGGCCCACATGATCAGGGGCGCCATGAGGTGTCCGACGATGAGGATCGTGAGATAGGCCGGCCCGTCGTCCGCCCTGTGGTGGCGAAGTTCTTCGCCGCAGGCCGGGCAGGCGTCGCGGACCTTGAGGTATCCCCGGAACATCGCGCCCTTGCCG